>DAIRCY010000004.1:22132-24139 GCA_036796435.1 Acidimicrobiales bacterium | reverse complement strand
GGGGGAGCCCGCCGATGCCGAGGGCGAGGTCGAGGGAGAGGGCCCCCGTCGGGATCGCCTCGATCCCCATGTCGACGTGCTCTCCCATCCGCATGACCGAGCCCTTGCCGAACTGCTTCTCGATCTGGCCGAGCGCCGTCGCCAGTGCCTTGTCACGGTCCTCGATTGCCATCGCTCTTTCTTCTCCTTGTCGTGGCGTTGGGTGCAGTCGGCGACTGTAGGGATGGGGTGTCACAGACCTTAGTGGCGAACGCATGTTCGATGTGGGATACGGGCGCACCCCTCTCCCTCAGGAAGGACAGGAAGGAAAGGTCGCCGTTGCGACCGTCGTGTACCGGGCCCCCGAGGGTTCGAGCGCCGAGCGGACGAGGTCCATTCCCCCCACTTCCCAGCGCCCGACGAGCGGCCGCCCGGCCAAAGACGCGGGGACCGGCCGCCTGCCTCGGGCGCGGGCGAGGGTGATGTGGCCGTGAAAGGGCCCGTCGGCCCCGGCGCCCGTGAGCACCGCTGCGAACGAGCGGCGCACCACGGCGGCCAGATCTTCGAGGCCGTCGACCGGCACGCACAGGATGGACCGGCCGACCCGCTGCGTCCCAGGGCCGAGGCGCGCCTCGGGGCGGTCGACGACCTGCGCCGCTGCCACCTGGAGGGCCCGGCCGAGCTCCTCGATCCTCGACTCCGGGACGTTCCCGAGGAACGCCAGCGTCACGTGCCACTGGGCGGGGGTCGTCCAGCGAAGCGCGTCGAGCGACGGCCGCTCGAGCGACGCGATCACCGAGAACACCTCGGGCGTCGGCCACACGCACACGAAGAGGCGCGCGGCCGGCTCGGCGGCGCCATCGCGCGCGGCCGGCTCGGCGGCGCCAGCGCGCGCGACCGGGGCGGCGCCGTCAGCCCCCGGATGGTGTCCGTTCACCGTCAGGGGTCTCCCCTCGCGCGACGGGCGCGTCGGCGCCGAGCGGGATCTCCGCGTCACCGGCCACGACCGCCATCGGGCGGCCGAGGGCGCGCGCCACGCGGTCGAGGTAGGCGACGGAGACAGGAGACCCGCCCTCTTCGGCGCGGACGACCTCGTCCTCGTCGACACCGGTACGTGCGGCGAGCTCGCCCTCGCTGAGGCCTGCTTCGACGCGCAGGTCGTGGAGCAGCTCCCCGAGCTCGCCGGCGAGGGTCGCGTCGGCGTACGCGGCCGTGTAGGCGTCGGGGTCCTCCGGAGGGAACCTCCGTCGCACGTCGCGCAACTTCGCCATCACCTGCTCCGTTCCACGTGCCGCTCAGCGGACTTCGTGCGGGCGAGGGCATCCTGGGCTCGCCCGACCTCGTGGCGCTCCCGCTCGTGCTGTTTGCGGAAGGTGGTGAGCGCCGTCACCTCCCGGTCCGCGCCGAACGCGTACGTGATGCGCCGGGAGACACCCTCGCACGAGAACCTGAGCTCGTGCAGGCCGGTGCCGAGGCTCCGGCTCCGGGGCATCCGAAGCGCCGGGCCTGTGGCGGAGAGCCGGTCGAGCGCATGGTCCGCGTACGCCCGGTCGCGCGCGCCGAGCCGCACGTACCACCGGACCACCTCGTCGGACAGCTCGACGTCCCAGGACCCCACGGCCTGAACGGTCGTGCCGGGACGAGGGCCCGCGCTCGGGGTCGCGCCGCCGAGCTCCGCGGCGATGCGTCAGCCGAGGGAGGGTGCGGCGAAGCCACGCGACGGTGTGAGCAGCGTGTGCCGCAGGAGGTCGAGAGCCGAGATCGCAGCGAACTGGCGGACGCGCTCGCGATCGCCGGGGAGCCGCAACCGGCGGGCGTGGGTGGTCGCGTCCGGCAGCGAGAGCGCGACGAAGACCGTCCCCGGCGGCAGGTCCTCTTGGGGGTCGGGGCCGGCGACCCCCGTGATGCCGAGCCCGATGTCCGCGGCGAGGACCCTCCGCGCGCCCTGCGCCATGGTCAGCGCGCCGCCGCTGATCGAGACCAACTCCATCCCCGGGTCGCGGCCGACCCGCACCACCATGCCGACCG
>DAIRCY010000004.1:15644-22122 GCA_036796435.1 Acidimicrobiales bacterium | reverse complement strand
CGCGCCCTGCGCCATGGAGACCGCCGCGTCCTCGGTGACCACCGGTCCTTCGGGCACTCCCAGCACACGGAATTTCACGGCCGAGTCGTAGGCGACCACACCGCCCCGGAACCACGTGCTCGCACCGGGGACGTCGACGAGCCGCGCCGCGACGAGCCCGCCGGTGAGCGACTCGGCGGTGCCGAGCGAGAGCCGTCGCTCGACGAGCAGCGACGCGACCGCCTGTTCCATCGTCACCTCGTCGACGCCGAAGACGATGTCGCCGAAGCTCGCGCCGAGCACGGCCCGCACCTCCTTCTCCTCGGCGTCGAGAAGCGCGCGCGCTCGGTCGAGGTCGTCCGCCCGGACCGTCAGTCGCAGCTTCATGCCTCCGATGCCGCTCGCGAGGTAGGCGAGCGTCACGGCCCCTCCGGAGGCCGCGGCGTCGAGCGCGTCGATCCTCCCCTGGAGCGCCTCGGCGAGCGCTGACTCGCTGATGCCCCACGTACGCAGGACGCGGCTCGTGATGACGCCGCCTTGTCCCGCGTCGGCCGTGCGCCGGCGCAGGTCGGGAAGGACGGCCCGTTGGAACATGTCGGTCATCTCGTGGGGCACTCCCGGCAACGCGTAGACGACCTTCTGGCCCACGGGGCAGATCAGTCCGGGCGCCGTCCCCCGCGTCTGGTCGATGACGGTGGCGCCGGCGGGGACGTCCGCCTGGCGGAGGTTGCTCTGCGGCATCGCGCGACCGCGCGCCTCGAAGTAGGACTGGATGCGTCGCCCGATTTCCTCGTGCCTGACGAG
Organism: Acidimicrobiales bacterium; assembly: GCA_036796435.1. GTDB lineage: Bacteria > Actinomycetota > Acidimicrobiia > Acidimicrobiales > RAAP-2 > JAJYVT01. Next base: position 21,339 of record DAIRCY010000004.1, on the reverse strand, counting down.
CGGGGCGTTCATGACCTCTGCGATCGCCTCGCGGGTGATGTCGTCCTGGGTGGGGCCCAGCCCGCCGCAGGCGATCACCGCGTCGCTGCGGGCGAGCGCGGTCCGAAGCGCTGTCACGATGCGGCGCTGGTTGTCACCGACCGCCTGGTGGAAGTGCGAGGCGACCCCCGCCGCGGCGAGCTGCTCCCCGAGCCACTGCCCGTTCGTGTCGGCGATCTGGCCGAGCAGGAGCTCGGTGCCGACGGCGACGACCTCGACCCTCACGCCGACACCGGCACCGGGGGCCGTCACGCGGCGGCCTGGTCGCTCGGCTCGGGCCGGGCCCCGGCGCCGCCCATCGCCTTGCGGCCGTCCCACACGTACTGCACCCCGCTCGCGAGCGTGAGCGCCACCGCCGCCCACGTCACCGAGAGCTGGAGCGCCCGATGCGACGCGAGGGGCGGCACGAGGTAGGTGGCGACCGCGACCTCCTGGACGATCGTCTTCAGCTTCGCCAGACGCCGTGCCGGCACCGAGATCCCGCGCCGTCCCGCCCAGGAACGGTAGGCGCTCATCCCGACCTCGCGCGCCGTCATGAGCCCGACCGGGATCCAGGGCATGCGCCCCTGCGCGCCGAGGGCGAAGAAGGAGCCGAGCACGAGGACCTTGTCGGCGAGCGGGTCGAGGAAGGCGCCTGAACGGGTCGCCCCGTGGCGCCGGGCGAGCCATCCGTCGGCACCGTCGCTGCCGGCGACCGCGACGCCGACGGCCACGGTGACCCAGCTCGCGCCCTCCGCCAGTATCAGCCCCACGAAGACGGGGGCGGCGAGGAAGCGCGCGGCGGTCAGCGCATTTGCGGGCGTGGCGAGGGCAGAGGGTCCGTAGCTCGGGCGCGCGGCGTCCGTCACGGCTGGGCCCCCGCCGAGACGGCGGACGCGCCGACGGGTTCACCTTCGAGGTCCGTCCCGAGCGACGCCGTCAGCACGACGTCGGTGAGCGAGCCGGTCGGCACCCACCCCGGCAGCCGCACGATCCCGTCGATCTCCGGTGCCTCGTGGACGGTCCTTCCACGGCCGGCCGCGTCGACGAGGACCTCCAGGGTCTGGCCCACGAGCGCGTCGCGCCGCCGTGCCGTGATGGCGTCCTGCAGCTCCGCGCACTCGCGCAACCGCTCGAGCGCGAGTGCGTCGGGCACCTGGTCGCCGATGCCGTCCGCGAACGTGCCGGGTTCCCTCGAGAACGTGAAGAACCCCGCCCAGTCGAGCTCGGCCTCTCCCAAGAAGGCGAGCAGGGCGTCGTGGTCCTCTTCGGTCTCGCCGGGATAGCCGAGGATGAACGAGGACCGGAAGGTCGCGTGCGGCGCCGCGCGCCGGATCGAGGCGATGCGCTCGAGGAAGCGATCGCCGTCTCCCCACCGTCGCATGCGCGCGAGCAGCGGGCGGGAGACGTGCTGGAGCGACAGGTCGAAGTACGGCACGCCCGTGGCGAGCACGGCGTCGACGAGCTCGTCGGTGAGGCTGGAGGGATACAGGTAGAGGAGCCGGACCCGCGGCACGATGCCGGCCACCGCGCCGACGAGCGACACGAGCGGCGTGGGCCGGGCCACCGGTCGCCGCGCGTCGCGCGCGCTCCGGTCCCTGCCGTAGGACGCGAGATCCTGGGCGACGAGGACGACTTCTCGGACCGGCGTCTTCCCCGACGACGCCAGCGACCGGACCTCGCCGAGGACCTCTCCGTGCGTCCGCGACCGCTGCGAGCCCCGGAACGACGGGATCGCGCAGAATCCACAACGACGGTCGCATCCTTCCGCGACCTTCACGTACGCCCACGGCGCAGCGGACGCCGGGCGCGGGAGCGAGAGCAGGTCGAAGGACTCGAGCGACGAGGCGACCGCTCGCCGTGCCGCACGGCGCGGGCGCAGATCGACGGGCGCGCCTGCCGGCTTCGGCGGTGGCGAAGGGGGGGCGAGCCGGCGTCCGAAGCCGGCCACCAGGTCCACCTCGGGCAGCGCGGCGGCAAGCTCGTCGCCGTAGCGCTCGGCCATGCAGCCCGTGACGACGAGGCGCGCGTCCGGACGCCGGGCGTCGGCGAGCTCGAGCACCGTGTCGATGGACTCCTGGCGCGCCGCGTCGATGAAGGCGCAGGTGTTCACGACCACGAGGTCGGCCAGCTCGGGACGGTCCGAGGGGACGTAGCCGTCCGCCTCGAGCAGGCCCGCGAGCTTGTCGGAGTCGACCTGGTTCTTCGGGCAGCCGAGCGTCTGCAGCCAGTAGCGCCCGTTGCGCATCCATCCTCCTTCGAGGAGCACCTCGTGGTCGTTCGAGCGTCCGGACCGGAGCGGCGGTGACAAGCGGCGAGGTCGGTGGTCACGTCGCCGGCGCCGGGCCGCCGGTGCCGAGCCTTGCGCGGAGAGGGAGGGATTTGAACCCTCGGACCAGGTTCCCCCAGTCAACTCATTAGCAGTGAGTCCGATTCGGCCGCTCTCGCACCTCTCCTGGTGGTCCGCGCCGAGCAGGCCGCGCACCGGTACACGATCCTACGCCGACACCGCCGGTCGCCCCGCCGCGAGGCCGCCCTTCGTCTCAGCTCCAGGTGACGCCGCGCGGGCCCCATGCGGCCTCGAAGAGCTCGGGGCGGCCCTCGACGACGAGCCCCTCGGCCGGGCGCCGGTGCCAGAGCGCGAGGTACAGGTCGCCGGCCGTCCCGCGAAGCGACACGTCGGCGCCGGCTGCCTCCCCCAGCCCGTGGCGTGCTTCCACGCCCGCCTCCGCGCTCACCCGCACCGTCCAGCCGCCCGGTTGGTCGGTTGCGTCGAGGGCGACCGTGACGGCGCCGCCGGGCACCTCGAAGCGGCGCCTGCTGCGGCGGCCGAAGAACGCGAACAGGAGCTCGTCGATGCCGTCCGAGGCGAAGGCCGGGGAGACGGGCGTCGGGGGCGAGCCGGCGGACAGCTGGGCGTCGACGCGGTGGACCGCCGTCTCGTGCGCCTGGCGCCGTGCCCACATCGCGAGCGGCGAGGGGGCCTTGAGGAAGGCCCAGCAGTCGAGGTCCTCCGGCGCCGCCCGCAACGCGCGGACGAGGTCGCGGTGGCCCTCGGCGACCCAGTCGGCGCGGTCGGCTTCGGGCGGTGCGCCCGAGAGGATCGCGGCCTCCCCGGGCTCTTCGACCATCTCGGTGAGCGCTGTCGTGACGTAGCGGGCGGCCCAGCGGTGGACGTACCCCACGTGGGCGAGCAGGTCGGCGACCGTCCAGCCGGGACAGGGCGGCACCGACGCGGAGGGCCCCGCCTCCCGGGCGGCCGATACGAGGAGCCGCGAGCACGTCGACGTGGGTCCCGACGTCCATGTCTCCCCTCCGGTTCGTCCGAAGCGTACCGGGGCGTTACGGTCGACTCCCGTGTCCGAACCCTGTTACCTCCGCTTCCCCGGGGTCCGAGGGGACCTCCTTTCCTTCGTCGCAGACGACGACGTCTGGCTAGCGCCGTCCTCGGGCGGCACGGCGAGGCGGCTCACCGCCGACCGGGCGCCGGCGGCCTTCACGACGATCTCGCCCGATGGCGCGTGGGTCGCCTATGCGAGCGCGCGCGACGGCCGGCCCGAGGTGTTCGTCGTGTCCGCCGAGGGGGAGGAGGTCCGGCGCCTCACCTACCTCAGCGACGACGGCACGCACCCGATCGGATGGACGGCGGAGGGGCGGGTCGTCTACGTGTCCGCTGCCGGCCAGCCCTTCCGCAGCGGGACGTGGGCCTACTCGCTGTCGGTCGACGGGTCGGACCGGGAGCGCCTGCCGTACGGGCCGATCAGCGGCTTGAGCGAGGGCCCGGGGGGCGCGGTCGTGCTCGGGGTCGACCAGAGCCTCCGCCGCGGCGCCTCCTGGAAGCGGTACCGGGGCGGGACGGCGGCCAAGCTGTGGATCGACCGGACGGGCGACGGCGAGTTCGTGCGGTTCCTCGGCGAGCTCGACGGGCAGCTCGAGGACCCGATGTTCGTCGGCGACCGGGTCGCCTTCGTCTCGGACCACGAGGGCTACGGCAACGTCTACTCCGTCCTCGGTGACGGGAGCGACCTCCGCCGCCACAGCGACCACGCCGACTTCTACGCGCGCGCCGCGTCGAGCGACGGGCGGGTCGTCGTGTACCAGTGCGCCGGCGACCTCTACCGGATCGACGAGCTCACCGCCGGCTCGTCGCCCGCCCGGATCGATGTCACCCTCGGCGCACCGAGGAGCGGCCGGGTCGCCCACCCGCTGCGGGCGACCGACGCCCTCGGGGACCACGCATCGGACCACGAGGGACGTGCGAGCGCTGTTGAGGCGCGCGGGGAGGTGCACTGGCTCACCCACCAGAAAGGCCCCGCACGGCGGCTCGGGGGCGGCGACGGGGGGCGCGCCCGGCTGCCCCGGGCGGTCGGCTCCGGGGAGTCGGCCAAGGTCGTGTTCGTCACCGACGCGGACGGCGAGGACGCGATCGAGGTCGTCCCCGCGCATGGGACGCTCCCCGACGCGCGGACCCGCATCGGCGCGGGGGCGCTCGGCCGTGTGCTCGCGCTGGCGGTCTCCCCGGACGCCGAGCACGTCGCCGTGGCCACGCACGACGGGCGGGTCGTGCTCGTCCGGCTCGGCGACGGGGAGCTGCGGACGGTCTCGACGTCGGAGTTCGGCGACGCGAGCGGCCTCGTGTTCTCGCCCGACTCGCGTGTCGTCGCCTGGTCGGAGGCAGGCCCAGACCCCCTCCGGCACGTGAGGCTCGCGGAGGTCGCGAGCGGCGAGGTCACCGACGTGACGCTGCTGCGCTTCGTCGACTACGAGCCGGCGTTCAGCAGCGACGGGAAGCACCTCGCCTTTCTCTCGGCGCGGACGTTCGACCCCCTCTACGACGCGCACGTCTTCGACCTCTCCTTCGTCGCCGGTGTCAGGCCGTACCTCGTGCCGCTCGCGGCGTCCACGCCGTCGCCGTTCGACGCCGAGCTGCAGGGGCGCCCGAGGCACGGGGCCGGCGCCGGCGCCGACCAGAAGGAGGCGAAGGGCGGGGAGAACGACGGCGGGAAGGACGACACCGAGAAGGACGACGGCGGGAAGGAGGACGGTGGGAAGGAGGACGGCGGCGAAGCGGGCGAGGCAGGGGCCGATGACCGCCACGGCGGCCCTCCGCCGGTCCGCATCGACGCGGAGGGGCTCACCGAGCGCGTGGTGCCCTTCCCCGTGGCGGCCGGACGCTACAGCGGCCTCCGGGCTGCTTGCGACGGGTTCCTCTGGATCTCCGAACCACTCGAGGGCGTGGTCGGCGAGGGACGCGCCGGTCTCGCCGCGCGCCCCGGCCGCGCCTCGCTCGTCCGTTTCGACCTCGCGCAGGCGCGCGAGTCGCACCTCGTGGACGCATTGGACGCCTACGACGTGAGCGGGGACGGCAGGACCGTCGTCGTGCGCGACGGCGGCCACCTCCGGGCGCTCCCGTCGGACCACCGGGTGGAGACATCCCACGACGGGGAGCCGCCACCCGACGTCGTGGACGTCGACCTCGGCAGGATCCGGCTCGAGGTGGACCCGCCGCGCGAGTGGCGCCAGATGTTCGACGAAGCCGCACGGCTCATGCGCGACCACTTCTGGGTCGCCGACATGGCCGGCGTCGACTGGGACGGCGTCGTCGCGCGCTACCGCCCGTTGCTCGACCGGATCTCCTCCCGCGGCGGCGTGCTCGGGGCGATGGACACGATGTACC
>DAIRCY010000004.1:0-15634 GCA_036796435.1 Acidimicrobiales bacterium | reverse complement strand
CGCGACGACCTCTCCGAGGTGCTCTGGGAGGTGCAGGGCGAGCTCGGCACGTCACACGCGTACGAGATGCCGCCGCCGCGCCCCGTCGACGACGAGCGGCGCCTCGGTCTGCTGGGGGTCGACCTCGAGCGCGACGCGCAGGGCTCGTGGCGCATCGCGCGCATCTTGGCGGGGGAGTCGTCGGTGCTGAGCGCCCGCGCGCCGCTGCTCGCGCCGGGGGCGGGCCTCGCGGTGGGCGACGAGATCCTCGCTGTCGACGGCAAGCCGGTCGACCCGGTCTTCGGCCCGGGCGCCGCGCTCGTGGGTGCCGCCGAGAAGCCCGTCGAGCTGACCGTGCGCGACGCGTCGAACGCGACGCGCGAAGTCGTCGTCGAACCGCTCGGCGACGAGCGTCCCCTGCGATACCAGCGCTGGGTGGCCGAGCGGCGCGCCCACGTGCACGCGGCCAGCGACGGCCGGGTCGGCTACGTCCACATCCCCGACATGGTCGGGACGGGATGGGCGGAGCTCCACCGCGACCTGCGCGTGGAGGTCGCGCGCGAAGGGCTCGTGATCGACGTCCGGGACAACAGGGGGGGCCACACCTCGGCACTCGTGCTCGAGACCCTCGGACGTACGGTGCGCGCGTGGGACGTCGGCCGGCACATCGGGCCGGCGACCTACCCGCCGCACGCGCCGCGCGGCCCCCGCGCCCTCGTCGTCAACGAGCAGGCGGGATCCGACGGCGACATCGTCACGGCAGGGTTCCGTCAGCTCGGCCTCGGTCCGATCGTCGGCACGCGGACCTGGGGCGGTGTCATCGGGATCGACATGCGCTACCACCTCGTGGACGGGACGGGAATCACCCAGCCGCGCTACGCCTTCTGGTTCACCGACGTCGGCTGGAGCGTCGAGAACCACGGGGTCGACCCGGACATCGAGCTCCCCGTCACGCCGCAGGACTGGGGCGCGGGGCGCGATCCGCAACTCGACCGCGCGATCTCGCTCGTGCTCGAGGCGCTCGCCCAGTCGCCCGCGGCCGCGCCGCCAGATCCCGCGTCACGCCCCTCGCGCACGCCGCCTCCCCTGTCGCCTCGCCCCTAGCGCTCGCGCGCCGCGCCGGGGGCAACCGCGACCGCGTCGGCCGGACGCGTCAGGCTGGCGCGCCCGGCATGGCCGCCACGGGCACGACCAGCTCGGGACCGTCATTGCGGACCGAGCTCACATCCGAGCTCACCGGATGGTGCACGAGCACGCCGCCACGCGGCTCTCGCAGCACCTTCAAGAGCTCCTCTCCGTCGAGGTCCGGAACGAGCCACCGATCCCAGTCCTCTCGCTCGAGCACCACGGGCTGGCGGTCGTGCACCGGCATGTCGGGCCCCGCCTCGGCGGTGAGCACGGTCGCGGTCCGCCGTCGGTCGTCGTCCCTTGCCCAGTACTCCCAGAGCCCCGCGAGCACGACCGGCTCGCCGTCTGCTCGCTCGAAGAAGTACGGCTGCTTGCGCGGCGAGCCGGGAACCGACGCCCACTCGTAGAAGCCGTCGACCGGAACGAGGAGCCTGCGACGTTGGAACGCCTGCCGGAACATCGGCTTGGTCGCGACCGACTCAGCGCGCGCGTTGAACGCGCGAGCCGCTGCTTTGGGATCGTCGCACCATCCGGGCAGCAGCCCCCAGAGGAACGTCGAGAGGACCCGCTCGCCGCTGCGCTCGCGCACGCCGAGCACTGGCGCGGTCGGCCCGATGTTCCAGCTCGCCTGCCAGTCGAGCTCAGGGTCGACGAGCGCGGCGAGACGCTGCGCGTATCGACTTGGTTCGCTCTGGGCCATCCGTCCGCACATCAGCATCCAGACTACGGGCGGGGTGCGACCGGCCCGAGTGGCGACTGGTCTTCAGCGTGCGGCGCCGTCGACGCGCGTCGCGCTGTCTCCGGTCCCGGGCGGGACCAGGCGGAGCTCGACGGAGGGCGGGTGCTCGGCGAAGAGGTCACGGGCCGCCGCGCCGAGCGCGACGAGCAGCTCCCGGTCACGGTCGTAGGTGAGGAGCTCCGCGAGCGACCGCAGGTCGACCCAGCGCAGCTCGTCCACTTCGCGTCCGGGCGCGAACTCGCCCGACTCGACCTCCATGACCCAGTACGCGACGACCTTGGGCCGGTCCTTGCGGTCGCGGTACTCGGTGTGGCCGACGAAGGAGCCGAGCCGGCAGGTGAAGCCCGTCTCCTCGGCGACCTCGCGGACCGCACACTCTTCGAAGCTCTCCCCGGGCTCGAGCTTCCCCTTGGGGAAGGTCCAGTCCTCCCGGAGCGGCCGATGCACGAGCGCGACGAGCACATCGCCTTCAGGAGTGCGTCGGACGATCATGCCGCCGGCGGCGTGGACGATCGTCTCGCGCTGCGGTGGCTGGAGCATCGCGGCCACGCTGCTACCCATCGCCACGGGAGCCTACCGGCGCGCCCCGCACCACATGGACATCCCCGAGCGCAGGCCGCGCGGTCCGCGCCCCCGCGCCGTCGCCAGGCGAGCGCTGCTCCCCGCCCCAGGCCGGCTCGGAGCGACGCTGTAGCCTCACGGGCAGATGAGCGGCGAGGACACGGCGGTGGCGAACGACGGGGGCGCGGCAGCGGGAGCGGGAGCCGCCGAGGAGGCCACCGAGGTCGAGTGGCAGTTCGACGCGCTCGATCTGCGCCCCGTGGAACGGTGGCTCGCCGCGCTCCCTTCGAGAGGCCATGTCGACGTGCCCACGCTCACCGTCTTGGCGAAGCCGACGCGCCGACTCGTCGACCGCTACATGGACACCGCTGACTGGCGCGTCGGGCAGGCAGGTTTCGTGCTGCGCACGCGCCAGCGCGGGCGCGTCGTCGAGGTGACGTTGAAAGAGACGCGCCGCCGAGCCCGGCGGCCTGCGCAAGCGGCTCGAGCTCACCGAGACCCTGCCGTCGGGACTCGGATCCCTGGGGCCGGGCGGACCCGTCGGACGTCGCGTCCACGCAGTCGCCGGGCGCCGGCCACTCGTCCAGGTGCTCGAGGTGCGGACGCGGCGCCAGCCCTTCTCCCTGCGCGCCGCCGGAACCGAGGTCGCGGAGATCGCCCTCGACGACACCACCATCGTCGTCGGACCGAACGAGGCGCCCGCGCGCCTTCGGCGCGTCGAGGTCGAAGTCGCTCCCGGGTGGCTGGACACGCTCGCACCCGTGGTCGCAGACCTGCGCGACTCGGCCGGCCTCAGCCCCGCAGCGCTGTCGAAGTTCGAGGCGGGAATGCTCACCGCGGGCGTCTGTGTACCCGGCCCTCCCGACGTGGGCCCGACGGACATCCAGCCCGGTGCGACGCTCGGGGAGGTCGCGTACGCGGTCGTCCGCCGACAGCTGCGCGAGCTGTATGCGCACGAACCGGGGACGCGGCTCGGTGAGGACCCCGAGGACCTCCACGACATGCGCGTCGCGACGCGCCGTCTTCGCGCCGCCATGGACCTCTTCTCGAGCGCATTGCCGTCTCGCGCTGCCGCGGTGCGCGAGGAGCTCCGTTGGATCGCGGCCGAGCTCGGCGCGGTCAGGGACCTCGACGTCCAGCTCGAGGATCTGTCGGAGATGTCGGCGTGGTCTGCAGGGTGGACGGGGGCCGAGCACGGGGAAGCGCTCGTCCACCTCCGGGCGCTGCTCGAGGCAGAGCGGGACGAGGCGCGCACGAAGCTGCTCGACGCGCTGGACTCGCCTCGCTGGGAGCGGCTCACCTCGGCGCTGCTCGCATTCGCCAGACAGGGGCCGAGCAGGCGAGTGCCCGGCGCCCGCGTCCCGGCGGCGATCGCGGTGCCGCCCCTGCTCGACCAGCACCACCGTGCGATGGTGAGCGCCGCCCGGCGCGCGCGGCGCTCGGGGATCTCGGCCGACTTCCACCGGGCGCGGATCCGCGGCAAGCGGCTCCGCTACTCGCTCGAGTTCACCTCCGCCCTCTACGGCCAGCCCTCCCTCACGTTCGTGAAGAAGCTGACGAAGCTCCAGGACGCGCTCGGCAACCTGCAGGACGCCGAGGTCGCCTCCGCGCGCCTCTTCGCGCTCGCCACCGAGACGCCGCCACCCGCAACGTCGCTTCCTCCGGCGACGGTCTTCGTAATGGGCGGAATCGCGGAGCGCTACCGCCAGGAGTCCGAAGGGCTCAAAGAGAGCACGCCGAAGAAATTCAAGATGCTTCGCGGCAAGGCGTGGCGGGAGCTCGAGGCGGCGGTCGACCGGGCGCGGCGCCATGCCGAGTCCTCTCCGGTGACGCCGCGGCCCCCCCGTCCTCCGCGCCGCTCTCCGGCCGTCGCGGGCGAAGCGTCCTGGCTCTCACCGCTGGCCGCGGTAAGCGGGGCGGACGGCGTTCGGGGCATCCGCGACGGCGCGCACGAATCCCTCACCCCCGTCCCCCCGACCGAGGAACGCCTCGACGGCGAACCTGCGCCCCCGGGGCTCGAGGCGGTGAGCTCCGGCAGCGACTCGGCTGAAGAGGGCCTCCCACGGGGGCTCCGCGGCGAACTTCGCGGCGAACTTCGCGGCGGGCTCGACGACGGCCTCCGCCACGGGCTCGTCGACGACGTCGGCGACGACGGGGGCGTCGAGGCGCAAGGGTCAGGAGGCCCGGTGCACCCGTAGCGCACGTCAAGAGCCGCCGGGCCCGGTTCCGGCACCAGAGGGGGAACGGAGGAGATCCCGGAGCCCGGGCCCGGCGGATTCACGGCTCGCCTCCGGGCGGGGTGCCCGGCGACGGCGAGCGACGAACAAACGGCGAGCGACGAACAAGTGGAGCGGAGAGGGCCCGCGGCCGAAGAGGGCTCTCGGTCATCCGTCCCCGTCTCTTCGGCCCGTCTCATGGTGGCCCCTCCGTACCCCCTGCAGGCCGACGTCGGTGCGGCCCATCTCGCCTGCTGCGATGCATGCAGAACGGCGCACGGCGCCCCACCTTTCGGACGACGCGCGACAATCTCCCCTGGTGCTCGGGTGGGTGGCGAGGTCACCCCACGTTTCACCAGCCGAGGAACGGGGGTAAGGCGAGATCCGGTGGTTCAGGGACCACCGGGCCGGAGGAGGAAGAGGGAGCCGGTGACGACGCTCGACGGCGCTGTCGACCTGGCCCGCGACCGCGAGCTCGTGGAGCGGTGCCAGGCAGGGGACGAGGGGTCGTTCGCGGAGCTCTACACCCGGTACCACCGGCGGCTGCTCCGGTTCTGCCTGCGTCGGCTGCACTCCAACGACGACGCCGAAGAGGCCGTCCAGGAGTCGTTCACCCGGGCGTGGCGAGCCCTCCCGACGTTCGGCGGCGACCGCCGCTTCTATCCGTGGCTCACGGTGATCGCCGGCAACGTCTGCACCGACGTGCTCCGCCGCCGCGCCCGCGTCGTGCCCATGGAAGAGATGCCGGTCGGTCCGGTGCAGCTCGACGTCGACGACGTGGACGCGGATCTGATGCGTCAGGCGGATCTCGCCCTGGCCACGGCGGCGTTCGCCAACCTCTCCGACCGTCACCAGCGCGTGCTCCGTCTGCGGGAGAGCACAGAGTGGTCTGCGCAGAAGATCGCCGAGGTCGAGGGCGTGGCGGTGCCGGCGGTCGACACGCTGCTGTGGCGGGCTCGCGAGGCGTTCAGGCGGGAGTTCGCCGTCCTCTCGGACGCGGGCGGGCTCGCAGGCTTCCTCGGGCTCTGCATCGCCACGCTCCGTCGAGGGGTCGGCCGCGTCTGGCTGCGTGTCGCCGCCCACACGCCGGCTCCGCTGCGTGGCCCGGGCGCGCTGGCCGCGACGCTCGCGCTCACCGGTGCCGCGATCGCCGGCGGTGGCGTCGCGCTCGTCGGGTCGGGGCCTCCGGCGCACCGCGTCACCGGCATCCCTGCGTCGACGACCTCCGCGTCGTCGTCCTCTCCGTCTTCTCCCTCGAGCGGGCCGGGTACGGGCTCGGCCGGCGCGGGGTCCGGTCTACCCACCACGAATGCACCCGGGTCGTCCACCGGTGGTCAGCTGGCCGGGGTCGGCACCCCGGTGTCGGGCTCCTCCCTTCCCGGGGGCGCCGGAGCCACAGGCCTCGCCGGCGTCCTCTCGGGCGGAGCGACACCGGTCTCCGGGTCGGTGGGTGGCGTCGTGGGAGCCGTGACCGGCGTCCAGTCCGGGACTCCGTCCTCGGGCACGACGACCACAGGCCTCGCCAACCCGCTTCCGGCGGCGACAACGGGCACCGCGTCGCCGGGCTCGGGCGTCACCTCCGGTCTGTAGCCGGGGGCGGCCGCCGGCGCGGGCGGCTCCCCGGCCCGCACGCCGCTCCCGCCTACAGTCTCGTCGAGTGATGCCGCATGCCGCCCTCGTCGCGGTGTCCCTTTCCACCGGCCGTGCGGCGCTCCTCGCGCTGGCGGGACTCGGGGCCGGCATCGTGAACGGGGTCGCGGGCGGCGGCACCATGGTGTCCTTCCCGGCCCTCCTCGGACTCGGGTACCCCGCGCTGACCGCCAACATGACGTCGACCGTCGGCATCTGGCCGGGCTACGTCGGCGGGGTGACCGGCTTTCGCCGGGAGATCACGGTGCAGCGCGACCGCATCGGCTGGCTGCTCCCCGCGACCGTCGCCGGCGCGGTGGCGGGCGCGGTGCTGCTGCTCACGACCTCCCAGCGTCTCTTCGCCGAGCTCGCCCCCTGGCTGGTGCTGGCGGCGACGGCGCTCTTCGCCTTGCAACCGCTCGTCCGGCGGCTGCTCTCGGGCGTCTCCACCGACCACCCCACCCGGCGGCGGCTCGCCCACGGCGGCACCTTCGTGACCTCCCTGTACGGCGGGTACTTCGGCGCGGGCATGGGGGTGCTCATGCTCGCCGTCTTCGGGATCGCGCTGCCCGACACGATCAGTCGCACGAGCGGGCTGCGCGCCGCCCTCTCCCTCGTCGTGAACGCGCTCGCGGCCGTCATCTTCGTGGTGCGCGGCACGCTCGCGTGGGAGGCGGTCGGCCTCCTGGCGATCGGGAGCCTGGCGGGCGGGTGGATCGGCTCGACGGCAGCGCGCCGGGTGCCCGCTGCGCTGCTACGCGTCGTGATCATCGGGATCGGCGCCGCCACGGCGGCGAAGCTCCTCGCAGGCTAGGAGCGCGGAGCGTGGGAGCTGGAGCATCGGCCGGGGCCGGCCGCGAGCCGGAAACAGGCGCCGCACGCGCTGACGACGTCGCGCGGGCCAACGTGGCGACCTGGGAACGTTGGATGGGCGCGGTGCCGGGCAGCTGGACGCGCCGAGAAGGTGGCGTGCTCGGCGTGATGTCCGGTGTCGGGCTCCCCGGTTTCAACGGCGTGTGGGGCGAGTCGCGCGAGGTCGATCCGGCCGCGGTCGGCCGCCTGCTCGACGAGATCCGTGCGGCGGGGGTCCCCCATGTCATGCAGCTGCGACCGGGCTGGGGGCCGGAAGTCGAGGCGGTGGCCCAAGCCAGGGGCCTCGTGCGCGTCGACGGCGAGCCGATCATGGTGCTCGGCGACGAGCAGAAGCTCGACGCCGCGCTCGCAGTGCGGGGACTCGTCCTCCGCCGGCTCCGGAGCGACGAGGGCGAGGTGCACGTGTCGGTCGCCGTCGAGGGGGGCGTGGTGGGAGCGGCCGCTCCCTATCGCAAGGTCACGACGCCGGCGGTGCTCGCCGCGCCGGGGCTGCGTTGCTACGTCGGCGAGGTGGACGGGCGCGCGGTGACGACCGCCGTCGGGTTCACGACCGACGAGTGCGTCGGCGTCTTCGCGGTCGCCACGCTTCCCGAGTACCGGCGCCGCGGATACGGCGCAGCCGTCACCGCCCGCGCGGCGCGCGACGGGCTCGACGCGGGAGCCCGCTGGGCGTGGCTGTCGGCCAGCGCCACAGGCGTGGGCGTGTACCGGCGCATCGGGTTCGCAGCCGTCGAGCAGCTGGACCATTGGGAGCTGCGCGCCAGCTGAACGGAGCGCGTCGCCGGCGCGGCGCATGCCCGCTGCACGTGAGTCAGCCCGCGGGCCGCTCCTCGAGGAGCGACCCGTCCCGGTACCGCAGGTGGCGGCGGCGGGTGGCGGGGACGCGCGGCCCGGGCACCACGAGGCCGGTCAGGTTCAGGGGGTCCGAGGCCGCCAACGAGAAGGACGCGTCGTCGTGGTGGTTGCGCATCTCGGTGAGGAGGGACGCCGCCTCCTCGAGCGCGTACTGCTCGCCGGAGAGGCCCGCGACGAAGCGACCGCCGAGACACAGCCCGCGCGCTTCGAGGCGGCGCAGCGCGCGCACGACGTCGCGCCACGCCAGCCGGTACGACTCGCGCGCCCACAGCTCCCAGGCGACCACCCCCCACCGCAGCAGGAGCTGGCCCGCGACCGCTTCGGCGAGCTCCTCGCCCGACAGGGCGCCGCCCTGCGGCAGGAGCGACCAACGCCCCTCGCCGATCCCCGAGCCGACGGGCGCACGGCGCACCGCGAGACCGAGCCGGCCGGCCGGACGGTGGCGCTGCCGGGCGCGCCACCGCTGACGCGCGGAGAGCAGGGAGCGGACGGCCGAGAAGGCGTCCGCCGTCACGAACCCCCTTGCGACGAGGTCCCAGAGCCCGTCGTCCACCTCGGCGGGAAGCCGCCGCGACCCCGAGGCGAGCTCGGACCTGAAGCACGCGCCGCTCGCCCGGAGCACCGCGAGCAGGTCCGCCGACGGGCCACCGGCCGGCTCGACGGGCCCGTCGCCGGTCCGTACCGCCGCGAGCTGCCAGTCGAGGTCCTCGCGCAGCACGAGCGCGAGCGGCGTCGCTGGTGAGGGCACCGACGACCCCCGGCCCCCTGCGCCGGGGACCAGGCTCGGAAGGGTGGCGGCACCGCTCTCCGCCACCGGCTCCGCACCCGCCTCGACAGCGGACTCCGGGCGCGGCGTGAGCCGGCCCCAGGCGACCTCGCCGGCGAGGCACAGCTCGTCGAGCCAGCGTGGGTCGTAGCCGGTGACGCGGGCGGCGAGGATCTCGCTCTCCCAGTCGCCCGCCGGCGCCTCGATCCCCTGGAGCTGCTCGAGCGCGGCGAGGACTCCCGCCCTCCCCTCGAGACGGGACTCGGGGGCCGCGTGCTGCCACCGGGTGAGCGCGCGGAGGAAGTCGCCGATGGAGGCCGCCTCGACCGACCGGCGCCGCTGGCCGCGGCTCGCCTGGTAGAGACGGACGAGGAGGTGGCGCGCGCACCACCGGCCGTCGGGGAGTTGCAGCGCGGCCCCCGAGGCCTCGAAGCGCGCGAGCGCCGTCCGGGCGCGCGCCTCGGTGAGCGGTGCTCCCCGCGGCGCCCCCGACGGCAGCGGTCCTTGCGAGACGAGCTCGGCCACGCTCACCGGACCTGCCAGGTCGAGATGACCGCGTGCGCACTCCGCGGCCGCCTCGTCGTCGTCGGTGATCGACGCCGCCGCCTCGTGACGCTCCGTCGCCACCCAGTCGTCGTCCACGAGCGACGCGCGACCGGTCGCCTCGAGCGCCTCGTAGAAGGGGAGCCACTCCTCCACCGGGCGGCAGCGCACCAACAAGAGGAGCAGGTCGTGCAGCTCGTCGGGGTCGCGCGGGCGCGGGCGCACCTGGTCGAGGACGGTGACGACGGCGTCGCGGTGGAACGGTGCGAGCTCGGCCGCGGGGACCGGCAGGGGCCCTGTCCCGGTGCCGAGGCCGCGCCGGAGCGGCACGGCCCGGGTCCTTCGCTCCTCCAACGGGGCGCCGTCGAGGAACGTGTAGGGCCGGCCGGTGAGGATCCCGTGCGCGAGCACCGACGGCTCCGCCGACTCGACGAAGACCGTCTCGATCTCGCCGCGCTCGAGCGCGCCGAGGAGCATCACGAGCCCCTCGGCGTCGAGCGGCTCGCTCAGGCAGTCCGCGACCGTCTGGCGCACGAGGACGTGGTCGGGCACCGGGACCGGCCCGGGGGCGGTGTTCTCCTGGCACGCGGCGAGCGCGGGCCACGCCGCGGCGAGGAGGTCGTCCGCCTCCATGCGCTGGAGGTGGATGGGACGCCGCTGGCCCCCGCGCGAACGCGGCACGACGAGCGCTCGGTTCAGGTTCCACCGCCAGCGCGCCTGGAGCATCGGGTGGAGGAGCACCGCCTGGGTGAGGACCGCCTCCGCGGACTTGCTCGACACCATGGACGGGACGTCGGACAGCGGGAAGCTGTGCTGCGGCCCGAGCGAGATGACGACGGTGTCGTCGTCGGCCGCGGCCTGCAGCTCGAAGTCGAAGGTGACGCAGAAGCGCTTGCGGAGCGCGAGGCCGAATGCGCGGTTCACCCGGCCCCCGAAGGGAGAGTGGACGACGAGCTGCATGCCCTCGGCTTCGTCGAAGAACCGCTCGACGACGAGCCGACGGTGCGTCGGGAGCGTGCCGAGCGCGGCGCGACCCACCTCGAGGTACGTGACGACCTGGTCGGCCACCTCGGCTGTGACGCCGGCGGCCGAGGCGACGGCGCGCCGCGTGCCTGCCCCGTCGCCGCGCTCGAGCCAGCCGTCGACCAAGTCGCGGAGTCGGCCCACCTCCTCGGAGAGCTCCACCGTCCGGGCGGGCGCCTCCCCCAGCCAGAACGGGACGGTCGGCGGCGCGTCGCCCGCGTCCGAGACGCGCACCGTGCCGACCTCGACTTGGCGGACCCGCCACGAGTGCGTGCCGAGGAGGAAGACGTCGCCGATGTTGGCCTCGACCGCGAAGTCCTCGTGGACGGAGCCGACCGTCACGCCCTCGGGGTCGAGGACGACGCGGTAGTCGCCGGTCTCGGGGATCGCGCCTCCCGCGGTGAGCGCGGTGAGCCGCGCCGCGCGCCGTGGTCGCAGCCGGCCGTGGACGGCGTCGTGGTGCAGGTATGCGCCGCGCCTGCCGCGGCCGGTCACGATCCCCCAGCACACGAGGTCCACCACCCGGTCGAACGTGTCGCGCTCGAGCTCCGCGTACGGGGCCGCCGCGCGCGCCATCTCGTAGAGCTCGTCGGTGCCGCACTCCCCAGCGGCGGCGACCTCGGCCACGAGCTGCTGTGCGAGGACGTCGAGCGGCGCGACGGGCGGCACGAGCTTGTCGAGCTTGCCCTGGCGGACCGCGGCCAGAAGGGCGGTGCACTCGACGAGCTCGTCGCGCGTGAGCGGGTACAGCCGCCCCGAGGGGGTGCCCTCCACATGGTGATTGGCGCGTCCCACGCGCTGGAGGAACGTGCCGATGGCGCGGGGCGAGCCGATCTGGCAGACGAGCTCGACGGGTCCGACGTCGATGCCGAGCTCGAGCGACGCGGTGGCCACGAGGGCGCGCAGGTCACCCGCACGAAGGCGCGCCTCCACGAGGCGGCGGCGCGCGGCGGACAGGCTCCCGTGGTGCGCGGCGACCGCGAGCCCGTCTTCGGAAGAGGAGGGATCGTCGGCGAGGCGCTCGGCGAGCTGGTGCGCGACGCGCTCGGCCATCTTGCGCGTGTTCACGAAGACGAGGGTGGTGCGGTGGGTCCGCACGTGGCCGGCGATCCGGTCGAGGACGTCGCCGAACTGCTGGTGGCTGGCCACGGCCTCGAGCTCGGACGCGGGCAGCTCGACGGCCACGTCGAGGTCGCGCCGGTGGCCGCAGTCGACGATGGCCGGCAACGCGCGGCCGCCGGTGCCGGACAACAGGCGCGCGACCGTCTCAAGCGGCCGCTGCGTCGCGGAGAGGCCGATGCGCTGGAGCCGCGCGCCGCTGCCGGACTGCTCGACGAGCCGGTGCAGGCGCTCGAGGCTCAGCGCGAGGTGCGCGCCCCGCTTGTCGCGGGCGAGCGTGTGGACCTCGTCCACGATCACCGTCCGCACGCCGCGCAACATCTCCCTCGACGACGCCGCGGTCAACAGCAGGTACAGCGACTCGGGCGTCGTGACGAGGAGGTCCGGCGGCTTGCGCCGCATCCCCGCGCGCTCCGCCGCGGGCGTGTCGCCCGTGCGCACCGCGACGCTCAGGTCGGGCAGGTCGATCCCGAGCTCGTGGGCGGCGGCGCGCGTGCCTTCGAGCGGGAGCTGCAGGTTCTCGTGGACGTCGGCGGCGAGGGCGCGGAGCGGCGAGACGTAGACCACCTCGGGACCGGCCGGGACAGGGGTGCCCGCGAGTCGCCGGCGGTAGGCGGCGTCGATCGCGACCATGAAGCCGGTGAGGGTCTTTCCGGTGCCGGTCGGGGACGCGACGAGGACGTCCACGCCGGAGCCGATGAGTGGCCAGGCCGCCGACTGCGGCTCGGTCGGACCGAGGGGGAAGCGGCTCTGGAACCACGCGCGCAACGCGGGGTGGAACGCGTCCACCACCGGTGTCGCCGCCGCGGGAGGCTGCTCGGGTCCGGTCATGTGAAGGCCATTCCATCAGGCCGCTGTGACGCGTGGGCGCGGAGCGGGGCGGGCTCCCCGGGGGCTGCCGCGCGGCCGTCGCCGTCGAGGACCGCAGCCACCTCCGCCCGGCCGGCCTCGATGAGCTCCGAGGTCCCCGAGAAGTCCCGGTAGTCGGCCGACGGCTCCCCTCCGCCGCTGAAGACGGTGACCTTCACCGAGGGTGGGACCATCGCGAGCTCCCGGGCGAAGCGGGCGTGCACCGCGACGAAGAAGCCCGTGAGGACGGCCTCGACCGGGCGTCGGGCCGGACGGGGCCGGTAGTGGAGGGGGCCGCAGAGCAGCACGTACACCTGCGTCGCCCCGGCGTCGATCGCCCTGCTGATGGGGACGTTGTCGACGACGCCGCCGTCGATGAGGACCTCGTCGCCGATCTTCACCGGGGGGAACATGGCCGGGATCGCGGCGGAGGCGAGCACCGCCTCGATCGCCGGCCCCTCGGTGAGCCACCGCTCCCGCCCGTCGTGGAGCGACGTGGCCACGACCTCGAGGGGGATGGCGGCGTCCTCGAGCCGCTCGAAGCGGAGCCCCTCTTCGAGGATGCGCCGGAGGCCCGTGTTGGCGTGGACCGCGGGCCGGTGCTGGAAGAACGTCCAGGGGCCGTGGACGCGCCCGCGGGGGAAGATCGTGTCGCCAGTGAGAGAGCACCAGATTCGTTGGAGCTGCGCCATCCCCGACGGCGTGGGGTCGCCGGCGTACGCGGCGCCGTTGACCGCGCCGACGGACGCGCCGTAGACGCAGTCGGCCCGTATCCCGCGGTCGACGAGCTCGGCGAGCATGCCGACCTGCACCGCGCCCCGGCTCCCGCCCCCTGCGAGCACGAAGGCGGTCTTGGATGGCCCCGACTGCGGCGGCTCGGCCCGGCGGCGGGCGAACCGGTCCCTCCACGTCCCCCGGTCCGCGCCGTCGCCATCGCGGCGCACGGTCACCGCTTCTCCGCCTCCGCGGCGGCCTCTGCTTGCTCCGCGGCGTCTGCTTCCTGCCTGCGCCGGAGCCATGTCGCGCGCCCGGCCCGGTCCCGCCGGACCGCCCAGCGCACGGTGACGACGGCGAGCACCACGAACGCCGCCACGAAGACGCCGAAGACGGCGTAGAACGCGGGGTCCGACCCGCCGCCGGTGGCGACGATCGCGCTTGCGAGCGCGCTTACGAGGCTCACGGTTCCCGAGGCTACGGGACGGCGCTCCCGCGGTCACCCCCTGCGGCCACGGCCGGCCGCCTCCCCAGCTGGGCGCGTCACACCCCGCGGGCACCCTGAAGACGTGACCGTCGCACCCGCCCCACCTCGCCCGGAAACGACGGACACCGCGCCACGAGGAGCCGGCGTCGACCCCGACCTGCTCGACCGTCTGTGGGCCCCCGCGTCACCCCGTCCGACGGTGGACGCGGGGCTCGCAGGCTGCGCGCCTGGCTCGAAGACGGGGTCGCCGCTCGGCTGGGGGCGGCGGACCCGTCGGGGGCGGCGCCGCGACGGTCGGCGCCTACCTCTGCGGGGACCAGGTTGGGCCTTCGGGAAGTGCGGACCTGGCTCACCCGGATCCTCTTCCGCATGGTGGTCACCGACGGGGCGCCGGGGCGCCCGTTCGAAGAAGTGCTCTGCGCCACCTCGGTCACCGAGCGCGGCCCCGAGCTCCTCGACGCCGTCCGGCTCCTCCGGAGTCGCGACCGGGCGGCGCTTCGCGCCTCGGTGCGCGAGCGGGCGGTGACGATGGCCGCGCACTGGCGCCCGGTCCCCGCCGAGTGGTTGCCGCGCACCGGCGAGCGCTTGCGGGTCCCGCTCGGCGGAGGGGCGGTCACGCTGACGGCGTCGGCCGACCTGGTGCTGGGGCGACCGTCGGAACGCCGGGCATCCGTCTGCCTCCTTCGGGTGCTCGACGAGCCGGACGGGGTCGGACACGGGGCCGGCGACGCAGGCGGTGCCGGTCTCGGCCGTGCCGTCCGGGTATGCCGCTCGCTGGCGCTGGCCGAGACCCTGCGGAGCGGCGCCGCTCCGTGGCGCGTCGCCGCCTACGAGCCCGGCGACGGCCGGCTCCACTGCGAGGACGTGGACACCGAGCTGCTCGTCGCCGCCGTCCACGACGCGCTCGGCGCCCTGGAGCCCCGGTGAGGGGCATAGCGACGATCACGGCGACGACGCCGGCGGACCGTTTGCCGAGAGCCGGCGCGCTCACCGACGCCATCCTCGGCCAGAAAGTGAGTGCGACCGGGCGCGAGCCGGTCGGGGAGGCCGAGGCCCGGGCCGTCGCCGAGGGCCTCACCCGCCGCCTCTCGGCGCTCGGGGACCGGCGCCCCGTCGCGCCCGGGCTGCTCAGAATCGGCCACTTCCAGGTCGCTTGCGTCCTGTCGGGCCACGCGGAGCGCGCCGTCCCGAGTGACGTGGGCCGGTCCGGGGCACAAAGGCCGTTCCGCTGGACGGCCCGCGCCGCACGGCGCCAGATCGGCCTCGCCGCGCTGCGGACCGGCTTGGACGGGCGGTCGGCCACCCCGGCCGACGCGGTCGCCCTCGTGATGGCGGAGCCCGGCGGCCCCGCTGGGGTGGGGCGCGCCGGCCCTGGATCGTGCGCGGACTGGATCTCCACGCTGCCCCGTCCCGCTCGCGTGCTCGTGACGGCAGAGGCGGTCGCGTGGACGACGAAGCTCTGGACGGCACTCGACTGGGGGCGGCTCCACCCCCGGCATCTCGTCGTCGGTGGCCCGGACCGTTGGTGGCGGTGGACGGGGGCGGGCCCGGGGGCAGGCCCGGGGGCGGGCGCGAGCCCGGACCCGGGCGCACTGCGGCTCGCCGTGCGGGGGCGGGCGGACATCCGGCTCGGCCCCGCCAGGGGCTCCCACGGAGCCCACCGGGGCACCCACCTCCTGGTCCTCGACGGCAGCCCGGGCGCGGGGACACGACACGCCCTGCTCCTGAGCGCGCTCGTCGACGCGCTGTCGAGCCCGCGCGCTGCGAGGGTCCAGCCCGTGCCCGGCTGCGTCGTCGGATGGTGGCCCGACTGCGGGAAGGCGTGGGTCGTCGAGGTCGATCCTGGCACGCTCACCACCGCCGCCGACGCGCTCGTCGAGACCGTGGCCGCCCTGCTCCGGAGCACTGCGCAAGGAGGGTGGGCGCGGGCCCATTAGCGTGGCAAGTTCCCATGAAGACGCGAGACGACATCCGCAACGTGGCGATCGTCGCCCACGTCGACCACGGCAAGACGACCCTGATCGACGCCATGCTCCGCCAGACGGGTGCCTTCGGCGCCCACCAGGACGTGACGGACCGCGTCCTCGACTCGGGCGACCTCGAGCGCGAGAAGGGCATCACGATCCTCGCCAAGAACACGGCAGTCCAGTACG
>DAIRCY010000003.1:20337-62357 GCA_036796435.1 Acidimicrobiales bacterium | reverse complement strand
GGGGGGTGGGCGGCGCCGCCGGCGCCCGCCACGATGACCCGGAGGCCGCGCGCCGCGGCGGCGTGGCCGAAGGCCAGCATGTCGTCGGGGGTGCGGTGGGCGGACAGGACCCGCACCTCGCGCGGGACGCCGTAACGGTCGAGCACGTCGACTGCGCCTCGCAGGACGGCGAGGTCCGACGAGCTTCCCATCACGACCGCCACGAGGGGTTCGCCCGACGCGCCGGTTCCGAGCGGCGTCACAGCGTCGGGAGTGCTCACGACGCGCCCGGGACGTTCGCGCCCGAGTCGACGGAGACCCCGACGATGGAGGCCGGGACGGGCGTGCCGAGGGCCCGCGCGGCGGCCCACGCGCGCGCCCGCACGTCGTCGGGATCGTCGCCGCACACGGTCACGTGGCCCAGTTTGCGTCCCGGACGGGGCGCCTTGCCATAGAGATGGACGTGCGCCCCCGGCACGTCCAGCGCACCGCTGAGCCGGGCGCCCGGGTCGCCCGTCTCGCCGGCGTCCGGCCCCGTGGCCCCGAAGACGTTCACCGTCGCCACGTGGGGGACGGCGGGGCGCGGGTCGCCGAGCGGGAGGCCGAGCACCGCCCGGACGTGGTTCTCGAACTGCGACGTCGTCGATCCCTCGATGGTCCAGTGCGCCGAGTTGTGCGGGCGCGCGGCGATCTCGTTCACGAGGAGGCGTCCGCCCGTCGCGAACATCTCGACGGCGAGTACCCCCGTCGCCCCCACGACCGCCGCGACCTTCTGGCCGAGCGCTGCGGCATCGGCAGCGAGCCCGGCGTCGAGACTGCCCGGGTAGCGGATCTCCCGGCAGACCCCCTCGACCTGCGCGGTCTCGACAGGCGGCCAGGCGACCGAACCGCCATCGGGACCCCGGGCGACGACCACCGCGAGCTCCACGTCCATGTCTACGTACGACTCGACGAGGAGCGGCGTCCCTTCGCCCACCGCCTCGCACACGGCGCGGGCCTCGGCCTCGTCTGCGACGGGCCAGACGCCCTTGCCGTCGTAGCCGCCACGCGCCGCCTTCACGACGAGCGGCCAGCCGGCGTGGGCGGCGAACGACACGACCTTTGTAGCCGGCCTGGCCGGCGCGCCCGGCACGCCCGGCACGCCTTCCGCGCCGTCCGAGTCGCCGAGCACCTCGAAGCGGGGAACGGCGATGCCGGCGGCCGAGAGCCGGCGCCGCATCTCCGCCTTGTCGCAGGCGACCTCGAGCGTCTCTGCACCCGGGCGCAGCACGATGCCGGCCCGCTCGAGCGCGCGCAGGGCTCCGAGGTCGACCTGCTCGTGGTCGAAGGTGACGACGTCGCACCGCCCGGCGAGCGCGCGGAGTGCCTCCTCGTCGGTCGCCTCGCCCACGAGGACCTCGCTCGCGGTCTCCGCCGCCGCGTCGTCGGCCCGGGCCGCGAGCACGACGGTCCGGATCCCGAGCGCGCTCGCCGCCTCACAGGTCATCCGCGCGAGCTGGCCGGCCCCGACGATGCCGAGCACGTGCGGCCCGGCCCGCCGCGCCGACGGACGGGCACGTCGCTCGGCTGGCACGTCGGCACCATACCGGCGGTGCGTATTGTCCCCACCATGCGCATCGGCGTCCTCATCGACCAGCGGCTCTCCCTGGAGGAGATCTGCGAGCACGTGGCGAGTCTGCGAGACTGCGGGGCGCCGTCGGCGTGGGCGTCCCAGGTGTTCGGCTACGACGCGCTCACCCTGTTCGCGGCGGTCGGAGCGAGGGTCGAGGGGGTCGGGTTAGGGACCGCCGTAGTCCCCGTCCACAGCCGCCTGCCTCAGGTGATGGCGCAGCAGGCGCTGAGCGTTCAGGCGGTGACGGGGGGCCGTCTCACCCTCGGGGTGGGCCTGTCGCACAAGGCAGTCGTCGAGGGGATGTGGGGCCTCGGCTTCGATCGACCGGTCCGCTACATGCGCGAGTACCTCTCTGCGCTCTTGCCGATGTTGCGCGGTGAGGCCGTGAACGCCGAGGGCGAGCTGGTGACCGCTCGCACGCTCGGACCGTTGGAAGTGCCCGCCGCCGCGCCGCCGCCGGTGGTCGTCGCCGCGCTCGGGCCGGCGATGCTGCAGCTCGCCGGGACGGTCGCCGACGGCACGGTGACCTGGATGACCGGCACCCGGACCGTCGAGACCCACATCGTGCCGACGATCTCCGCGGCAGCGCAGGAGGCCGGCCGGCCACCGCCCCGGGTCATCGTCTCGCTCCCGGTGACCGTGACCTCGAAGGGCGACGATGCCCGCCGGCGCATCGACCAGGTGCTCGCGATCTACCCGACCCTCCCGTCCTACCGCGCCATGCTCGATCGCGAGGGGGCCTCGGGTCCCTCGGACGTGGCGCTCGTCGGGGACGAGGACGGCGTCCTTCGTGGACTCGTCTCGCTCGCGGAGGCAGGTGCGACCGAGTTCGTGGCGTCGGTGATCGGCGACGCGGAGGAGCGGAGGCGGACGACCGACGTCCTCGCGGGGTACTCGGCCGACAACTGAGGCCTCGGCCGGGACACCCGCCTTGGGCACCCGCCCGGGCCGGTGTCCCCGGACGCGGGCCGAGCCCGGCGGGGGGGTGCCGGGCTCAGCGCGCGATCGCAGGCGAGTTCAGCGCGGGATCTTCGTGTGCTTGAACTCGTTCAGCTCGGGGTGCTCGGTGAGCAGCTCGATGGTCCGCTCGATGAGCGCCCGCGCCCTCGCCGAGTCCCCGCGCGGCCGTGTCATGAGGCGGACGAACACGGCGTCGTCGCCGGCGACGAAGGTGGGCACGCCGAAGACCTCGTGCTCGGAGACCGCACTCTCGTGCTCCGCCCGGACGGTCTCGAGCGGCCAGCCCTTCTCGATCTCCGCGAAGACCTCGTCGGGGGGGACGCCCGCCGACTCGAGCACGTCACGGACGACTGCGGGGTCGGAGATCTCCCGCCCCTCGTCGTGACGGGCGGCGAAGAGGGCCACGTGCACGGCGCGGAACCGGTCGGCGAACTTGTCGCGCACGACCACCCCCGCCTCGAGGGCGAGCAACCCCCGGGCCTTCTCTTCGAGCTCCCACACCGGCGTCCCGCCCTCTTCCACGTGCGCCTGCATGAGCGAGAACGCGCTGAACGTCACGTCGAAGGGCGCACCGCCGTCGAGGGCCGCGACGAGGTGCTCGTGGGCGTTGCGCGCGAAGGGGCAGAGATAGTCCCAGGTCACCGAGAACGCGCGAGGAGCCATGTGCTGGTCAACGAGGTGCGCCGAGATGTTATTCCTGGCAGCCCCGCTTTCGCGACCCGCCGGGGGCGAGGAGGCGGACGGCGGGGCGCACGAGGACGCCCAGCACGACCCCGATCACGGCTCCCCCGAGCACGTCGCTCGTGTGGTGGGCCCGCAGGTGGACACGGCTCGCAGCCACGGCCGTGGCGAAGGCGAGGGCTGCGCTGCGTCCCTGCGCGTCGTCGGGCAGCACCACCGCAGTGCAGAAGGACGCGAGGGTGTGACCGCTCGGGAAGCTGCTGGACGCAGGCGGGCGGACCGGCAGCACGTCGTACAGGGGGGTTCCGGCCTCGGGCCGGGACCGGCGCGAGAACTGCTTCAGCGCTCGGTTGAGGCCGAAGGAAGCGAAGCCTGCGACCGCCAGCGCGGCGATCGCGTGCCGGCGCGCCGGACCGGGCCGCCTCGCCTTCCACGCAGCGAGGAGCACCCAGGCCGCCCCGTGGTCCGACAGGTTCGAGAGGACCGCGGCCGAGACGTCGGCCCAGCGGCGCCCGCGCAGCTTGTCGCTCCAGCGGTCCCCGGCGGCGTCGAGCGTGCTGAGCGCCCGCCCGAGGGGGTGCTCACGGTCCCACAGGATGCCGGATCCGGGAGCTCGCGCCCGGCCACCTGTGCCGCTCGCTTCGCTCACGCGGCGGGAGGGACGCCGCCGAAGGCCGGACACCACTCCTGATAGCTGCAGTACTCGCAGAGGGGGGAAGGGCGCGGCCGGAAGTCGTCCCGTTCGCAGGCCTTCTCGATCGCCTTCCACACCGCAACGGTGCGGACGCGCTGTCCGCGCACGGTCTGTCGGCTCGGAGTGGCCGTGATCGAAAGTGGCTCGCGCAGGTGGAGCAGCCGCACAGCAACCGGCAGCCTGCCGAGCGTCTGCTCGCACAAGAGCGCGTAGATGTGCACGCCGGTCAGCTTCGCCCTCTCGTACCGCTCGGGGGGCGCCCTGCCCGTCTTGTAGTCGACGACGACGAGCTCTCCTTGCGGGGTCAGGTCCAGCCGGTCGATGATCCCGCGGAGCCGCAGCCCATCGATCTCGGCCTCCAGGCTGACTTCGACCCCCACCGCGTCGACCTGCGTCGGGTCCTCGAGGAAGAAGTAATTCTCGACGAGCTGGTGCGCATCCCCGAGGAACGCCGCCGCGGCCTCGGCGTCGAGGCCCAGCTCCGCGTACTCCTCGGTCGCCCTGAGCTCGCTCCACGCCCGCTCGAGCTCGGCACCGGCGAGCGCAACGGTCCGCTCCGGTCCCGGATGGTCCCAGATGAGCCGCTCGAGCACCGTGTGGACGAGGGAGCCCTTGGCCGCGTGCGGCGACGGGGGCTCGGGGAGGCGGTCGATCGCGCGCAGCCGGAAGGCGAGCGGGCAGTCGGTGAACGACGCCACACGCGTCGGCGACAGCGACTTGGGCAGCGTGAGCGACATCGCCGGCAACACTACGCAAGGGTGCCATCATCGAGGTCGATGGCACGGCCGACCCCGACTTCGCACCTCGAGCGCTCGAGCGAGTGGGCCGGGGTGCGCGCCGGCGATCCGGTGGAGGTCGCGGGGTTGCGTTCCCGCGCGACTTCGTGGGAGTTCGTCGCCCACGTGCGCAACGCCCGGACCGGCGAGGAGTGGGTCGAGGTCGTCGGCGGGCGCCCCGGCAGCAGGGCGGTCCGCTCGTTTCGTCCGGAGCAGATCTTCGCCCCCGTGCCGCGCAGCGCGCGCGGCGCGCGGGTGGCCCGCGGCCGGGCCGGTGGCCGCGTCCCCCTCGCGGACGAGCCACGCCTGCCGCTCTGAGCGGCCCGTACACTGCGCCGATGGACGCCGACGACCCGCTCGTGCGCGAGAGCCGGCGGGGGCCGGTGGTCGCGCTCACCCTGGACTCCCCGCACAACCGCAATGCGCTCTCGCGCCGGCTCCTCGAAGAGCTCGCGTCGGGGCTCGCAGCGACCCAGGCCGACCCCGACGTACGGGTCGTCGTGCTCACGGGGACGGGCTCCACGTTCTGTTCGGGACTGGACCTCGCAGAGCGGCTCCACCCGCCGGCCGGCGAGGCTCCGGCGAGCCTTCCCGACGTCCTCTCGACGATCGTCGCGATGCCGCAGCCGGTGATCGCGAGGGTGAACGGCCACGTCCGCGCAGGGGGAATGGGCCTCGTCTGCGCGTGCGACTTCGCGGTCGCCCCCGTGGACGCCACGTTCTGCTTCAGCGAGGTCCGCGTCGGCGTCGCGCCTGCGGTGATCGCCGTGCCGGCGCTGCAGCGGATGGAACGGCGCGCGTTCGATCGTTATGCGCTCACGGGGGACGTCTTCGACGCCGGCGAGGCGGCCGCCGTGGGGGTGCTCACGGCGGCGGTGGCCGATACCGCCGCGCTCGACGCATGGGTCGACGGCATCTGCGGATCGCTGTTGGGTGCGGCGCCCTCTGCGGTGGCCGCCACGAAGGGGCTGGCGGACCTCGTGGCTCGTCCCTGGGGTTCCGCGCTCGACGCGGCAGCGGAGCTTTCCGAGGGCCTGTTCGGAGCAGAAGCCGCGGCCGAGGGCATGGCGGCGTTCCTCGAGAAGCGCAAGCCCTCCTGGGTGGTCGAGTGGCCACCCAGCCCCGCGAGCTGACCCTGGGCCTCGGCCTAGCGTCGCGAGCCCGACGAGCGGGACGCCGCCCGGCGCGACCCGGTGACACCGCGCAGGTGCGCGATTCCCTCGGCGGTCGCGACCCCCATGCACGCCGTCTCCACCGCACGCAGCGCCCAGCCCTTCTCTGCAGGAAGTCCGATGATGCGCCGGGCGAAGATCGCTCCCACGAGCATCTCGGCGAGGAGGTCGGGGTCGGCCTGCTCGCCGAAGAGGCCTGCTTCCTTGGCGCGGACGACGAGCCCGACCACTGCGCCCATCCGCGGGCCTATGACGCGGTCGCGGTGACGGGCCATCGCGGACGGATCGGCGCGGGAGCCGAGCAGGCACCCCACGACCTCGAGGCAGCTCTCTGCGATCCGCGAGTCGAACTCCTCGAGGAAAGAGACGAGGTCGCCGAGCGGGTCGCCGCCCGTGGTCGGCGGCTGCGCGGCGATGGCGATCGCGGAGGTGATGAGGTCGGCCTTGTCCTGGTAGCGCCGATAGATGGTCGCCCTGGAGACGCGGGCTTCGGCGGCGACGGACTCCATGGACATGTTGGCGTAGCCCACGTCGCCGAGCAGGCGGAGGGCCGCCTCGGCGATGGCGCGGCTCGCCCGCTCGTCACGTGGCCGGCCCGCAGGCCGCGGCGGACTTGCGTGAGTGACGAGGTCACCACCCCGGGGGGCATGGGTCGGAGCCGTCGCCGGCGCCATCGTGCGCGCCCTCACGAGGTCGCGGGAAGGGGCACGCGCCCCGCGCCGTCGTCGTTTGGAGGCCCAGCCGGACGTGGCGCCCCGCCACCTGCTCCCCGGCCGTCTGGACCGCCCCCTCCCCGGTCGCCTCTGTCGCCCCCTCCCCGGCCGCCTGCGGCTCCGCGACCCGCCGCGCCAGCTGCGCCGCGCTGTCCCGAGGTGGCGACGAAATCGCGCTGACGTATCAGCGCATAGCTCAGGACGGCGCCGACGAGAGCGACGGCAGCCGCGATGAGGACCACGTGGTCGAGGCTCGACGCAAAGGCGACCCGGTAGGCGTGGAGGACCGCCTGCCCCTGGCCGCTCGGCAGCCGGCGGACCGCTGTGCGGACCTGACCGGACGCGAGTGCCGGCCCGAGCGTCGTCCCGTGCTCGCGCACCGCGGTCTGCCCCGCATGCGACGAGAGGAGCGACGTGGTGACCTTCTGGCGCATCTCTTTTTCGAAGACCGTGCCGAGTCCCGCGATGCCGACGGCGATCCCGACCTGCCGGAAGGTGTTGTTCGCTCCCGACGCCAGTCCCGCACGCTCAGGCTCGACGACGGCCACCGCAGAGGACGCGAGCACGGGGTTGGTCATCCCGATGCCGATGCCGCCCACCACGAACCCGGGGAGCAGCGCGAGCCACCCCGAGTTTGGCCCCACGAGCGCAATGAGGGCGCAGCCGGCCGCGGTGATCAGGAGACCCGTGCCCAGCAGGTAGCGCGCGTGGAGGCGGACGGTCAGCTTCCCGGCGACCGGCGCGACGAGGAAGGCGAGCATCGACACGGGGAGGAACCGGATGCCGGCCGCGAAGGGCCCGTAGCCGAGGGCGTCCTGAATGAACAAGGTGAGGTAGAGGAAGAGGGCGAACATCGAAGCGGCCACGGTGAACGCGGCGAGCGAGACCCCCACCATGGCCGGCCGACGGAAGAGGTTCAGGTCGAGCATCGGGTCCCGACGGCGCATCTCCGTGACGACGAACAGCGCGAACAGGACGCCGGCGCCCGCGAAGAGCCCGACGATGAGGGAGCTCCCCCAACCGTCTGTGTCCGCCCTCACGAGGGCGAGCACGAGCAGGAACAGCGATGCCGAGAAGGTCGCGAAGCCCGGCCAGTCGACGCGGCGGGCGCGTCGCTCCTTCGACTCGGCGATTCGGGTGAGCGTCACGATCACGGCGATGAGCCCGATCGGCACGTTCACGAAGAAGATCCACCGCCACCCGATGCCGCTGGTGATCGCGCCGCCGAGGAGCGGCCCGATCGCGACCGCCCCGCCGATGACGGCGCCGTAGATGCCGAAGGCCGTCCCGCGTTCGCGCCCCTGGAATGCCTGGGCGATGAGTGCGAGCGACGTCGCGAACATGACCGCGCCTCCGACCCCCTGCAGGGCACGGGCGAGGTTCAGCATGAGGGAGGTCGTCGAGACGCCGCAGAGGAACGAGGAGACGGAGAAGACCACGAGCCCCACGGCGAACATCACGCGCCGGCCGAACATGTCGCCGAGGACCCCGGCCGTGAGCATGAACGCAGCGAGGGTGAGGGCGTAGGCGTCGATCACCCACTGGAGATCCGAGAAGCTCGCATGCAGCGACCGCTGGATGCTCGGCAGCGCGACGTTCACGATCGTGATATCGAGCAAGAGCATGAAGATCGCGGTGCACACCGCGATCAACGTCCACCATTTCCGTTCCAGCCGAGGCATCGAAGTCCTCACCTACCCTCATGTCCGTCAGTCCGCGACCATAATTTGGATACGAGACGATCTGTATCAGATTAAGCGCCGCGCGCCTCTCCTTCATGCGGTCGGGCGATTCCTGCGGGAGACCAGGTAACTTCCTGGCCGTGTCCGACTACGTGATCCCCGAGCCCGAACCGAAGGAGATCGACGAGAAGTTGTCGATCGAGCTGCGGCACATGGCCGCACTCGAGCTCCAGGTGCTCCGCGGCCGGCACATGGCCGAGAACGCCGTCCTCCGAGGGCACCCGTCGGGCGAGGAGCACTGCGACAACTGTCGCTACTACCTCGAGCCCTACAACGACCTCTCCTACTGCTGGCATCCGAAGATCCGGATCCTCGTCGGCGGCAACTGGTGGTGCCAGTGGTGGGAAGCGGAGCCCGAGCAGTGAGAACGGAAGACAGTGGGCGCCTCGCGACTTCCATCGGCGCACGATCAACGGATGGACCGAATGTTCCCTCAGACGTTCCGGATGGAGGCCGACGACGAGGGCGGGGGCGACGTGCCCGTCCTCCGGCTCTTCGGTGAGCTCGACCTCGTCAGCGCGGAAGCCGTCCAGCATGCGCTCGTGGCCATCGCCCGCCCGGCGGTGGTGGCGGACCTGAGCAACCTCGAGTTCATCGACTCGAGCGGTCTCGCCGCCCTGCTTCGCGCCCGCCGCCGCCTCGAGGAGTCCGGGCAGAGCCTCGAGATTCGCGGCGCTCAGGGCGCGACGCGGAGGGTCTTCGAGGCGGCGGGGCTCGCCGACGTGCTCGACGACTGATGGTACCGATGCAGGGCGCGGTTGCGCAGAAGGGCTCCACGTAAGTAGGAGTGGCGGATGCCGCGCACCGCTCCCTACGGAACCTGGGAGTCCCCGATCACCCTCGAGCGGCTGGTGGAAGACGCAGTCGGGCTGTCCTTCCCGCTGGCCACGTCGAGACACGTGTACTGGACGGAGGCTCGGCCTTCCGAGGGCGGCCGCCAGGCGCTCGTGCGACAGCCGATCGACGGAGGTGGCCGGGAGGACGTCGTCCCTGCGGACTTCAACGTGCGCACGACCGTCCACGAGTACGGCGGCCTGTGCGTCGCCGTCCGCCCCGGCGCGGCGGAAGACGCCGTGTACTTCTCGAACTTCTCCGACCAGCGCGTCTACCGGCTGCTGGCCGGGCAGGTCCCCGAGCCGCTCACCCCTGAGCCGCCCTTCCCGGGCGCGGTCCGATTCGGGGCCCCGGTGCTCACCCCCGACGGCGACCACGTCGTGATGGTGCGGGAGACCCACGGCGAGCCCGACCTGCCCTCGACCGTCGTGAACGACGTCGTGATCCTTCCGACCGGTGGTGAGGCCGAGCCTCGACTGCTCCTTGGTGGTCACGACTTCTACTCGCACCTTGGGATCTCGCCCGACGGCCGTCGCCTCTGCTGGGTGAGCTGGGACCATCCCAACATGCCGTGGGACGGCACCGAGCTGTGGGAAGGAGAGCTCGACGTCGCCGGCGCCGCTGTCCGCAGCCCGCGTCTCGTCGCAGGCGGCCCGTCCGAGTCGGTCACCCAGCCGAAGTACGCGGCTGACGGCACCCTCCACTACGTCTCGGACCGCACGGGGTGGTGGAACCTCTACGCGGCGACAAGGGGCGGAGGGGACGACGGTGCGCTCGCGCCTATGGACGCCGACTTCGCCGTGCCCGACTTCCAGCTCGGCGCGTCGTCCTACGCCCTCCTCGCCGACGGCTCGATCGTCGCGTCGTGGATGCAGGGCGGGCTGAGCCATCTCGGTGTGCGGCGTCCGGACGCCGCCGCGTTCAGCGTCGTCGACAGCGGCTTCACGCTCGTGCACCACCTGCGCGGCAGCCTCGACGGCACCTTCGCGGTCGCCGTGGCGGGATCGGGACCCGTCCCCCTGAGCATCGTGCGGGTCGCTCCGACCGCGTCCGGGTCCGGGCCCGACGAGCGGCGCCCCGGCGCCGAGGTCACCGTCCTGCGCCCTTCACGCCGGGAGGTGGTCGACCCGGCCTCTCTTTCGCTGCCACAGCCGGTCGACTTTCCGACCGAAGGCGGCGCCGTCGCGCACGCCCTGTACTACGCGCCGACCAATCCGGACTTCGCACCGCCCGACGGGGAGCTCCCTCCCCTCATCGTGCGCGTTCACGGCGGCCCGACGAGCGCCGCCCTGCCGGTGCTGAACTACACAGTTCAGTACTGGACGAGCCGAGGCTTCGCGCTTGTCGACGTGAACTACGGGGGCAGCACGGGCTATGGCCGCGCCTACCGCGACCGGCTCCGTGGCCAATGGGGCGTCGTGGACCTCCAGGACTGCGTGGCTGCGGCGCGCCACCTCGAGGCGACGGGGCGCGCGGACGGGCGCCGGCTGCTCATCCACGGCGGCAGCGCGGGCGGTTACACGACCCTGTGCGCGGCGGCGTTCACCGACGCGTTCGCTGCGGGCGCGAGCTACTTCGGTGTCGCCGACACCGAGGTCTTCGTCGGAGAGACCCACAAGTTCGAGTCGCACTACACCGACAGCCTCTTCGGCCCGTGGCCCGAGACAGCCGACGTCTACCGCGCGCGCTCGCCGGTCCGCCACACCGAACGACTGCGAACGCCGCTCATCATCTTCCAAGGACTCGAGGACAAGGTCGTCCCGCCGGACCAGGCCGAGAAGATCGTCGCGGCGCTCGACCGCAACAAGGTGCCTTACGCGTACGTCACCTATGAGGGCGAGCAGCACGGCTTCCGCAAGGCGTCGAGCGTCCGGCGGACCGCTGAGGCAGAGCTGTACTTCTACGGCCGCATCCTCGGCTTCGACCCCGCAGACGTGCTCGAACCGGTCGAGATCTTCCACGAGGACCGCAGCGGGAGCTGACCTCAGCTATCGAAGTCGACCGAGGTCGTGTTCGCGCCGGAGAGCACCACGGCGACGGTCTCGTCGGGCGCCGGCTCGTAGGCGCCGCACAAGAGCGCGCCGAGCGCGGCGCAGCCGCCGAGCTCGAGCACGAGGCGCAGGCGGTCCCACAGCAGCCGCTGCGAGGCCGTGATGGTCTCGTCGTCGACGAGGACGGTCCCGCTCCCGAGCCGCGCGGCGACACGGTAGGTGTGTACGCCCACGCGGCGCGGCGCGAGCGAGTCGACGGCGACACTCCCCACGGGCGCGTCGGTCGGGCCACCCGCGTGCAGCGCGTCGGTCAACGTCGGCGCCCCCTGAGGTTCGACGCCGATCGCCCGGGCGGAGCCGTCGTAGCCGGCGCAGAGCCCCGCGAACAGGCCGCCGCCGCCGACCGCGGCGAGGACCGTCCGGGCCTCCGGTGCCTGTTCCTGGAGCTCTAGCGCGATCGAGCCGGCGCCGAGGATGGTGGTGACCGAGTCGAAGGCGGGGACGTCGAGCGCGCCGGTTTGCCGCTGCCACGCCGCCGCGGCCTCTTTGGCGTCGTCGTAGGAGGCGCCGCCGACCACGAGATGGGCGCCGTAGGCCTCGATGCGGGCGAGCTTGGCCGGCGAGGAGATCTCGGGGACGAACACGGTGGCGGAGACGCCGAGCGACGCCGCCGCGTACGCCACGGCGGCGCCGTGGTTGCCGCCCGAGGCCGCGACGATCCCGGCGTCGGGGATGTCGTGAAGGAGCAGGTTCGCAAACGCGCCGCGGGCTTTGAACGATCCCGAATGCTGGAGGTGCTCGAGCTTCAGCACGAGCGGGCCCGGCGGGAGCCCGAGCTCCGCCCGGTCGATCCGGACGACCGGCGTGGTACGGACGTACGGCCGGATGGTCGAGAGCACCGCGGCCACCCCGTCGCGCCCGACGGCGTCGTCGCCGGATGTCGTCAGCGTCTGCCGCGCGTCCGTGGCTCCGGTGTCGGGCGTCGTACCGGCATAGGGCGTCGTACCGGCATCGGGCATCCGGGCATGCTACGCAGGCGGCGCACCGTCCGCACGGTGGGCCGCGGACTGCTCGACCTCGTCTGCGTAGCCGAGCGTCACCGCGTCGAGGGGCTCGAGGTAGCGCGAGGCGCGCCAACCGTCCTCGATGTCGGACTGTGGACGGCCGGTGCACGCTGCGAGCCGCGCGTAGAACCGATCGCGCTGCGATGCCTGCGCGGCGAGCGCCCGCTCGATGTCCACGGCGCGACCTGACACGGTTCCGTCCGGCTCGTGCAAGTGGAGCCGCGCGTGGGCGGCGAGGCTGCGGTGGCGGCATACGGCGAGCACGCCTACCGCCCCGCCCGCGACCGTGCCAGCTGCGAGCACGTCGACCGCCACCCCGACGACCCCGATCACGTCCATGAGGACGAGGCCCTGCTCGATCGGCCCGTCGACTCCGGTGAGGCGGAGGAGGATCCGTTCGTCACCCGTCGCGTCGAGCATCATGAGCGTCGCCGCCGCTTCGGCCGTGCGCGCGTCGTCGAGGGTCCCGTGGACGAGGACCACGCGCCGCGCGAGGAGCTGTCGACGGAGGTCGTCGGAGAACGCTCCGCCACCGGCGACGGGCTGCTCGGGCCCGTGGGGCGCAGGGGCCGGGGAGGGGAAGGTCACCGCAGCCGCCGCGACGCTGCCGCGCCGCCCCCCGGGGGCTCGGCATCCTGCGGCCTGCCGAGATCCGGCTCGGCGAGGGACCACTCCACCACGTGCCCCACCGCCGCGGCGTACCGCTCGATCGTCGACAGGCGGACGTCCGAGCTTCCCGCCTCGACCCTCGCGACGGCCGACTGGGAGGTGCCCATGCGTGCCGCGACCTGGGTCTGGGTGAGCCCGAGCGAGATCCGCCGGGCGAGCAGATCCTCCGAGAGCGCCCGGCGCCGAGCCGCGATCTCCTTGAACCCGGGGAGCACCGGGTCGTGGCGCCGCTCTCCTGCAGGGGACATCGCGTCTATGGTATCTCAAAGATGAGATATCCGCAGCGGCACCCGACATCGAGGAGCGTTCAGTGACGATCGAGGCAACGAGCAGGCACGCAGGGTACGAAACCGCCTACACCCGGCCGACCGCCGTGATCCCCACCGTCTTCGACCAGACGGCGCGAGGGGAGCGCGCCTTCGACATCTACTCGTTGTTGCTGAAGGACCGCATCGTCTTTCTCGGCCAGGAGGTCGACGACCAGATCGCGAACCTCCTCGTCGCCGAGATCCTGTACCTCGCGGCGAACGACGCCGAGAAGGACATCTTCTTGTACATCAACTCACCCGGCGGCCTCTCGTACGCGGGGATGGCCATCTACGACGTGATGCAGCACGTGAGCTGCGACGTGTCCACGATCTGCGTGGGCATGGGGATGTCCGCGGCGGCGATGATCCTGTGCGGTGGCGCTCCCGGCAAGCGTTACGCACTGCCGAACTCGCGGGTGATGATCCACCAGGGCACCGCCGGCACCCGCGGCGCGCCCCGGGACATGGAGATCCACCTGCGCGAGGTCATGGCGACCACGCGCAGGATGGCCGAGATCATCGCCTTCCACACGGGACAGCCGATCGAGAAGGTGGAGCGCGACATCGACCGCGACTACTTCATGACCGCCGAGGAGGCGAAGGCCTACGGCATCGTGGACGACATCATCGCCCCGGCACGCGGGCTGTGCGGCCCTCCCGGCCGTCCGGTCCGGGGCGACGTCCTCGGCGACCCGGCCGGCGAGCCCGCCGGCCCGGTAGCCGCAGCCGAGGCGGTCGCTCGTGCGAGTTGACCGACGCGCCGAGCGCGTGCGCTGCGCGCGCTGCCTCGGCGTGGTGGCCACGTCGCACGCGTGGGAGGTGGTCACGTGCGCGTGCGGCGCCGTCACGGTCTCCGGCCTCCCGTGGCGGCTCCGTGTCGACTGGTCGGCGTCGTCCCCTGGAGGCTGGAGCTACGTGGAGGACGCCGACCCCGAGCCCGAGCCCGAGCCCGACGGAGACCCCCGCGCGGACGACGCGGCGGCGGGCGGGGCACAAGAGGCTCCGACACCCCGGATCCGGCTCGGGTACCGGGGACGGGCTGAGCGGCTGAGCGGCTGAGGTCCCGAGGCCCCGTGCCGCCGGCGAGGGGCCGGCACCGATCAGGCTTGCCTGCGCGGGGGGAGCGAGACGGTGAGCAGGTCCTCGGCGGCGACCACCTCGCCTGCGAACGCTGCTGCCGCCTCTTCCACGAGAGGTCCGGCGTCCGGGTAGCGCTGGGAGAAGTGCGTGATGACGAGGCGCCGGA
Source organism: Acidimicrobiales bacterium (assembly GCA_036796435.1). Lineage (GTDB taxonomy): Bacteria > Actinomycetota > Acidimicrobiia > Acidimicrobiales > RAAP-2 > JAJYVT01. The sequence goes on along the minus strand of DAIRCY010000003.1, from coordinate 47,916 downwards.
CGCCTGCCTCGGCCGCGAGACGGCCCGCCTGCGCGGCCGTGAGATGGCCATAGGCCTCGGCGAGCTCGGTCTCGGCGGTAGCGAACGTCGCCTCGCAGACGAGGAGGTCGGCACCGTCCGCGAGCGTCAGTGCCCCTTCGCACCACGCCGTGTCCATCACGAACGCGACGACCTGGCCCGGACGCTCGACGCTCATCTGCTCGAGGGTGACGGTCCGGCCGGCGACCGTGATCGCGCCGTCCCGTTGCAGCCGTCCGACGTCGGGACCTTCGACGCCGGCGGATGTGAGCCGTTCGGGCACCATGGTGCGGCCCGGCCGCTCCTCGAACCGCCAGCCGACGGTGTCCACCCGGTGGCGGAGGGGAGCGGCGAGAAGCCGCCAGGCGGGAGCGTCGTCGACGACGACCGGATCCCCCGACGACGAGGTCGCGTCAACGGGTTGCAGTCGCAGCTCGAGGCGGTCGTCGAAGGCCGAGGCGCCACGGAGCCGTCCGACGTAGACCTCGCCCGACGCCGGGTACGCGAGCGGGAGGGCGCGGGTCACCCCGTCGAGGGACATGCGCTGGAGGACGCCCGGCAATCCGAGGCAGTGGTCCCCGTGGAAGTGCGTGACGCAGATCCGGGTCACCGCGGACGCAGGGACGCCTGCGAGCGTCATCTGGCGCTGGGTCCCCTCGCCTGGGTCGAAGAGCAGGCCCTCGTCGTCCCACCGCAGGAAGTATCCGTTGTGGTTGCGGGTGCGCGTCGGCACCTGGCTCGCCGAGCCGAGGACGACGAGCTGGCGCACCGACACTCAGGGCCGTCGGTAGACCGAGACGTGGCGCGGCGAGCGCGCGTCGAAGGGCGTGCGGTCGTACCAGGCGAGGCGCTCTTCGAGCTCCAGGCCGGCGAGGCGGGCCATGACGTCGAGCTCCGCGGGCCAGCAGTAGCGCAGCCGTACCGGGAAGAGCGACGTCGACCGCTCCGTGACGACGATGTGGTGGCCCTCGATCACCTGGGTCACGGGATCGTGGCGCATGGCGTCGAGGAGGACGTGCTCGTCGCCGGTCTCGACCGTGACGGTCGACTGTCCCGCCGCCAGCCGGGCCATGTCGGGGACGAACACCTCGACCACGAAGCGGCCGCCGGGCTCGAGCACGTCGCGGACCCGAGCGAGGCACCGCAGCTGGCGCTCCTGGCTGGTGAGAGCGAAGAACGTCGTGAAGGCGACGAACACGAGCGAGAACGTGCCTTCCGTCTCCACCTCGGCGAAGTCGCCGAGCGCGACCGGGATCGCCGTGCCGCCGGGTTTGGCACGCAGCTTCTCCACCATCCGCTGGGAGGCGTCGATGCCCGACACGTCGATGCCCTGCTCGGCGAGCGGCAACGCGATCCTGCCGGTCCCGATGCCGAGCTCGAGCACCCTCCCCCCCGCGGCGAGGGTGGCGAGGAACTCGACGGCCGCCGCCGGGTCCATGCGCGGTCCGTACCAGTCGTCGTACACCTCCGCGATCCGGTCGCCGTACGTGGAGGGTCCATAACCGTCCATGCTCCAGTGAACCATGTCGCCCAAGTGAACCACCTCGCCCCGGGCGAGACCGCTGCGGTGACCGCGGCTGTGACCCGCCCCCGGTTGCGCCACCATGTGCGCGTGATCGTCGGACGCTGGTGGCCCGAGCAGCTGGACGACGACGAGACCCGCGCGCTCGAGCGGGCGGACGACGTCGACGGCCCCCTGCCGGACGTGCTCGTCGTCGGCGGCGGGATCATGGGGGTGTCGATCGCCACTGCGCTCAGGGCTGGCGGCGCAGGGTCGGTGCTCCTCCTCGATGCGGGTCGGATCGGCAGCGGCTCGAGCGGAGGCGCAGCGGGCCTCCTTACCCCCGAGCCGCACGACGGGCTCGACCCCGACCCCCTCGTGGAGCTCGGAAGGGAGAGCCTCGATCGGTGGCGTCGGCTCGACGCGGAGGCCGACGACGGCCTCGGCGTGCTCGATCTCGAATGGGTGGGGCTGCTGCCTGCCGGGACAGATGCGTCGGGACGTTCGGCCAGGGGCCAGGTGGTCGATGCCGAGGAGATCGGTCGTCTCGTCCCCGGGCTCTCGGCGCCGATGACGGGGTTGCGGGTGGCCGGACAGGCGCGCGTGAACCCGCTGCGAACGCTCGCGCGCCTCGCCGGCTCCCTCCCGCGCGTGGCGACGGAGGTGTCGGCGACCGAGGTGACGGTGCGCCGGGGAAGGATCACGACGGTCGAGACGTCGAGGGGTCGGTTGTCGCCCGGCGCAGTCGTGTTCGCCACGGGTGGCCCACCGTCGATCGCGGGCCTCGGTGTGCAGATCCCTGCCGACTTCGTGCGCGGGCACATGCTCGTCACCGAGCCGGTGGCGCTCACCCTGCCGGGGACGGTCGACCCGCTCTGCACTCAGCTCGAGGATGGCCGCTTGTTGGTGGGCGGGACCCTCGACGTCGGGGAGGAGGACCCCACCGTCGACCCGGAGACGCTCAGCCGCATGCTCGGCGGTCTCGCGCAACGGATCCCGGCGCTCGAGGGGACGCGCGTCGCGCGCGCGTGGTGCTGTTTCCGTCCGCACCACCCGGACGACCTGCCGACGATCGACCGGGTGCCGGATGTGGAGAACGCCTGGTTCACCGCGGGCCACTACCGGACGGGCATCCTCATGGCGCCTGCGACGGCTGCCGTCATCTCGGAGTGGATGGACTCGGGAGTCGCGCCGGCGAGAGCCACGCCGTTCCGCGCCGAGCGCCTCGGCTGAGCCGCACGGGTCGCCCGAGCCGATCGCGTAAGGTCGCCGCGTGGAGGTCGGCCCCGTCCACCCTGAGGAGTACGACGAGGCAGGACGCGTCGTCGTCGACGCCTACCGCGCCCTCCCGGGCGGCCACCTCTCGGGCGACTACGCGGACCTGCTCGCCGACGTGGCGCGCCGAGCGACCGAGGCGGAGGTCCTCGTCGCGCGCTTCGACACCGGCGCGCCGCGCGGCGCGCTCGTCGTCGGGTGCGTGACGTACGTCCCGGGTCCGTCGTCGCCATGGTCCGAGCTCCTCGAGCCCGGCGAGGCGGGTGTCAGGATGCTCGCGGTGCGACCCGACGTCCAGGGCAGGGGAGTGGGGAGGCAGCTGTTGGGCGCCTGCATCGCGCGCGCGACTGCGAGCCTGCGCGACGCGCTCATGCTGCACACGACGCCGTGGATGGCGGCCGCCCAGCACCTGTACGAGCGCGCCGGCTTCGCCCGTTTCCCCGCACGCGACTGGATGCCGGTCCCGGAGGTCCCGCTCCTCGCGTACAGGCTCGAGCTCCCCCCCGCCCCGGGCTGACGGGCACGTCGTCACTGCCGGCGCCGCACGCTCAGGACCGACGCGCCCTTCGGCGGGCGGGGGACGAAGGCCGACGCCGGGACCGGGGGGCCGCGCTCGACGACGAACGTGGCCTTCCATCGTTGCCGGCCAGGTGCCCGCTCGGACGACCACTCGGCGGCGACGTGCCGCGCGACGACGAGCTGCGCCGTGACGAGCCTGCTGCCGGGCGCGAGCAGCCGCCGCAGCACCGGCTTGCAGATCGCGAAGGGCAGGTTGGCCACGACGTGGAACGGCCGCGTGGGGAGCCACAGGTCGGCGGCATCGGCCTGGACGACCCTCACTTTTTCGTCTGCGAAGCGGGATCGCAGGACGCAGGCGCGAGCAGGATGGCGCTCGATCGCGACCACGGTCGCTCCCGCGTCGAGGAGGGCCGAGGTCACGACGCCCGTGCCGGCGCCGATGTCGAGCACGAGATCCCCGGGCCTGAAGGCGGCGTCGGCGACGAGCCGGGCCGCCCATCTCTCATCGAGGCGGTGCCACCCCCAGGGCGCCCTCGAGCGCCCGGCCACGGATGACCATCACGTTGCCCACGATAGGAGCGTAGCGGGAGCTGGGGCGCCGAGGAAAGGAGCCTCTCCCTTGACTTAAAGTGAACTTCATCGTTTAGCGTGCCTGGCATGAAGAACGTTGCAGTCGTCACCGGCGGCTCCCAGGGCTTCGGCAGGGCCGCGGCAGCCGCACTCGTGGCACGCACATGGACCGTGTTGATCGACGGGCGCCATCCCGATTCGCTCGAGGAGGCGGCCCGAGCGACGGGAGCGATCGGCGTCGCAGGCGACGTGACCGATCCCGCGCACCGTGATCGACTCCTCGAAGAAGCCGTCGGCCACGGGGCCCTCCGTCTCCTCGTGAACAACGCCAGCTCGCTCGGACCCTCGCCGCTGCCGAGCATGGGGCGCTATCCGCTCACAGAGCTGCGCGCCCTGTTCGAGACGAACGTCACCGCGCCGCTCGCGCTTGTGCAGGTGGCGCTGCCACAGTTGCGCGCGCACAGAGGCGCGATCGTGAACGTCACGTCGGACGCTGCGGTCGAGGGGTACGAGGGATGGGGTGGCTACGGGGCATCGAAGGCCGCGCTCGAGCAGTGGAGCCGCGTGCTCTCGGTGGAGGAACCCAGCGTCGCCGTGTGGTGGGTCGACCCCGGCGACATGCGCACGGCCATGCACCAGGCCGCCTTTCCCGGGGAGGACATCAGCGACAGGCCCGCACCCGAGGAGATCGCACCGGCGCTCGTGGAGCTGGTCGAGCGCCGGCCACCAAGCGGGCGCGTGCGACTGCCGGAATTTTTCGCCGCCAGGGAAGGGGCGGCCCGATGACGACCGCTCTGTCGTTCTCGCTCCCCCCGGTCCTCGAAGCTGGAGAGCCTCCCGAGGCGAGGGGCCTCACGCGCGACGCCGTCAAGATGCTCGTCGCGTATCGATCTGACGAGCGGCTCGTGCACTCGACCTTCTCGCTGCTTCCGACGTTCCTCGAGGAGGGCGACGTCGTCGTCGTGAACACCTCGGGGACCCTGGCGGCCGCGGTGGATGGGACCGACCCCTCGGGCCGCAGCATCGTCGTCCACTTCTCCACCGAGCTCGGGCCGGGGATGTGGGTGGTCGAGCCCAGGCGTCCCTTGCGGGGGTCGACCGAGCGGTGGGGTGACGACGAGCCACCGAGGACGATCGCTCTTCCCGGCGGGGCGTCACTCCAGCTGCTCGAGCCGTACGCGCAGAGCGGCCGGCTCTGGGTCGCACTCGTCTGCGTCGCATCACCGGTCGCCCGCTGGCTCGCAGTGCACGGCCGTCCGATCCGGTACGGCTACGTCGAGCGCCCCTGGCCGCTGTCGTCGTACCAGAACGTCTACGTCACCGAACCGGGGAGCGCGGAGATGCCGAGCGCCGGGCGCCCGTTCACGACCGACGTGGTGACCCGGCTCGTGGCGAAGGGCGTGGACGTGGCGCCGATCGTCTTGCACACCGGCGTCGCGTCGCTCGAAGCCGGAGAACTGCCGTATCCCGAGCGGGTCAAGGTCTCCGAGGGGACCGCGCGCCGGGTCAACCTGGCGAGGGCGATGCACAAGCGGGTCGTCGCGATCGGCACGACCGTCGTGCGGGCGCTCGAGTCCGCCTTCGACGCGGCGCGAGGAGAGGTCGTGGCCCTCGAGGGATGGACCGACCTCGTCGTCACGCCCGAGCGCGGCGTGTCGGTGGTCGACGGCCTCCTCACCGGCTGGCACGAGCCGGAGGCATCGCACCTGCTCATGCTGGAAGCCGTGGCCGGACGGCCGCTGCTCGAACGGTCCTACGTGGCGGCGCTCGACGAGGGGTACCTCTGGCACGAGTTCGGGGACGTCCACCTCGTCCTGCCCTGAGCGCCGCGGCACGGCATCCGTAAATCGGCGAAGCTGTCAGCATGGCCACTTCGGACATGGCAGACGAAGCTGCCGCCGACGCGGTCGACGTCCGGCTCCGCCCGCTCACCGAGGAGGATGCAGCGGCCGTGACGGCGTGGCGCTACGAAGATCCGTGGTCCGTCTACGACGGCACGGAAGAGGAGTTGATCTCGGCGGAGAAGGGATACCGCGCGATCGCCGATCGCGACGGGGGGTTCCTCGGGTTCGTGTGCACCGGTCCCGATGCGCGTGTGGCGGGCCTCGCCGCCGAGCCCGGGGTGCTGGACGTCGGCGTCGGACTCGACCCTTCGATCGTCGGGCGCGGGAGGGGCGCAGCGGTCGTCGGACCCGTCCTCGACGCCATCGCCGAAGGGGCCGATGCCGCGTCGATGCGCGCCGTGGTCCAGTCCTGGAACGAGCGGAGCCTCCGGCTGTGCGCGCGCCTCGGTTTCCGCGAAGCTGGAAGACACGTGGCGAACGCGGCCACGGGTGATGTCGAGTACGTCGTCATGGTGAAGCCGCTGGCAGGACGGGGCGATGACCCCACCGCCGGGCGGCTGTGATCAGCGCGCAGGGTCGCGCGGACGGGAGGCAAGATGGCGCTTGCAATCGAGTACGACGTGACTCCCGACGGGGAGATCGAGCTCGTCGCGCTGATCAACGCCGTCGACGAGGATGGCGACGATCCCGATGGGGAAGTATGGCTCCGCTGGCGCAAGGGCCACGAGGACGCCGGGATGGGCACGTGCCTCGTCCCCCGCGAGGTCCTCGCACAGATGGAGGCGACGGAGGACCCCGCCGAGCTCCGGGCGCTCGTCGAACAGGTCGTGCTGTCAGACCGTCGAGCAAAGGAGGAAGCGCGGTGAGCACCACCCGCTCGCAGCTCTACCGGTTCGCCCGAGACCTCGGCAACGTCGAGGCGGTGGAGCACGGCTACCGGCGCGCCGGCCTCGCGGGCGGTGCCGAGGGAGAGGCAGAGCGCTACGCCCGCCGGATCATCTACCGGGAGGGGAACCGCCAGATCAACATGCTTGTGCGCGTCGTCGGACTGTCGGGCAAGCATCGCTGAGGGCGCCCGCGTCGTCGGGTCGTCCTCGCCCGGGCCTGCCAGCGGCTCCGGCATCACGACGTCCGTTTGTCTTGCACGCCGAGGGCGGCGGCGAGCGCGGCCGCCCGAAACGCAGGGAGCTTCTCGCGGGGCACGAAGGCGTGGTTCCACGCCTCCGGGTCGAACGCGACAGCCTCGCCGATCACGAGGACGTCTTCACGCAGGCGCACCTCGAGCCATTCCGACGCCTTGACGAGCGCCGTGAGCTCCTCGGTCCTTGCCCGCGGCAAGACCTCGCAGAAGACGATCGGACGGCTCGACTCGAGGGTGGCGGCGCCGCCGCGCAGCACCAAGTGCTCGGTCCCCTCCGTGTCGACCTTGATCATCCCGACCATGGGTCTGCCCACTTCGTGCCACAGGTCGTCGAGCGAGCGCGTCACCACCTCGACGGAGCCGGCCACCTCCTCCTTGAAGGTCGGGTCGAGTGAGGCGCTGGTCTCGATGATCGAGCCGCTCGGCGGCGGCAGGTAGAGCGCCGCCGTCCCCGCGGCGTCGCTCAGCGCGTACCGGTGCACCCGGATCCTCGCGGCGAGCCGGCTGTTCAACCCGAGGTTCTCTTCGAGGAGGTCCGCTACGGCGGGAAGCGGCTCGACGGCGTGCACGCGCAGCGTCCGGTCCGCGGCGACGGCGAGCAGCGAGTACAGCCCGGTGTTGGCGCCGACGTCGAAGACGGCCCCGCCGCAGCGGCGAGCCAGCTCGACGAAGAGGGCGGGGAGCGGGGGCTCGAAGCCCCAGAGACCACCGGCCCCGATGTCTCGCGCGATCTGGTCCTGACCGCCGTGGCGACGCATGCGCACGCGGACCGCGGGACCGCCTCGGGTGGGAGGTAGGTCGATGGCGACGACGTCGTCGTGCCGGCCCGCAAGGACCCGATGAGCCAGCCGGTCCACTCCGGGGAGGGCGGCAGCCTTCCGGAGGGCGGCCCGAAGGAACGGGCTCCGCTCCCTCGAGGCATCGGAGGTCGGCGGGCGCACGGCGACCCATGATGCCGCCCCCGGGGGAGCAGGGGGTCGAACTACGTCAACGAGTTGCTGAGGTCGGCTCGAGCACCGTCTGGAGCTCCGTCACCCAGGTGTCGCGGGGCCCGTCGCAGTCGAGGTAGACCTCGCGCTCGTCCCGGGAGGCCCGTTCCCCGGTCCGGTCGATCCAGTCGTGCAGCGCCCCGAAGGCCTCGGGGAAGCACGTAGGCGGCCCCTTCACGACCGTGGTCGCAGCGCGCTCGACGCAGGGGAAGTCCACGGTGCGGATCCCGTCCTCTTCTATCGTGACGTCGTCGGGGACGGGGAGGCCGACGGTGATGCGGAGGGGCCGTTCGGGATCGTCGGTCTCCTCGTAGAAGGCGTAGGACACACCGGTGAAGGCCACCTGGTTGCGTCCCAGGACCGCATGCAGCCTGGGGTACAGCCGGCTCGCGGCGTCGTCGATCTGCGTGTGGTCGCCGAGGTCCTCGCCGAGCACCACGACCCGTACCGGGTCGAGCGGCTTCACGGCCACTTCGTAGCTGGCCATTCGCCGGTCCTCCAGATGTGCGAGCCGGGCTTCCACCCGGGCGAGCTGCTGCTCTTGGGACTCGAGGCGGGCGTGCGCCTGCCGGCGGCGGAGACCCAGGATGGCGCGGAGCTGTTCGACGGTCACTTCGTCGTCGAGCAGCGCCACGATCTCGGCGAGCGGGAAGCCCAGGTCGCGCAGGACGAGGATCCGATGGAGCCGGTGGAGCTGCTCGGGCGTGTAGTACCGGTAGCCGGTCTGCGGGTTGACCTCGGCCGGCTGAAGGAGCCAGATCTCGTCGTAGTGGCGCAGCGTCCGCACCGAGACCTGAGCGAGGCGGGCGACCGTGCCGATCCCGTACATGTCGACAGTGAACCAGCTCACGCGACGTGAGGGTCAAGGGGCGTTGTGAAGCGATGCCACCGGCCCCCTTCGCGGTGCGGCCGATGCCATGCCTCGACGTGCAAGAGTTGGCGCCCGTGGCGGGCTACCTCTTCAGGCGCGTCATCCAAGCGATCCTGGTCGTCCTCGGCGTCGTCCTGATCACGTTCATCCTCGCCCAGGTGATCCCGGGCGGAGAAGCGCGCGCCGTGCTCGGTCCGCGGGCGACGCCCGAGCTCATCGCCCGGTTCAACCGCCACAACGGCTTCACAAAGCCGATCCTCGTGCAGTTCTGGCACTATCTGATCGGGCTGCCCCAGCTGCATCTGGGGTTCTCCTACCAGTTCACCCAGCCCGTCTGGGCGATCATCCAGGAACGGCTCCCGAAGACGCTTGTCCTCGTCGGCGTCTCGCTCGTCCTCGCGCTCCTGGTCGCGATCCCGCTCGGGGTCTTCCAGGTTGTGTGCCGGCACAAGCCCAGCGACCATGTCGTGACGGGGGTCGCCTTCGTCCTCTATGCGATGCCGACATTCTTCATCGGGACCCTCTTCGTCGTGTGGTTCGCCTTCGACCTCCACCTTCTGCCGGTCTCGCCTCCCTACAGCCGATCGGCGTGGGCGATCTTCACGGACCCGCGGGCGTTCGTCATGCCGGTGCTCACGCTGTCGGCCACGACGGTCGCGGCCTTCTCCCGGTACATGCGTTCGTCGCTCCTCGACGCCATGGCCGAGGACTACATCAGGACGGCACGGGCCAAAGGCGCCAGCAGCAGGCGCGTGCTCTACGGGCACGCCTTCCGCAACGCGCTGATCCCGATCATCACGCTCATCGGGTTGTCCCTTCCCGCGATCGTGAGTGGTGCCGTGATCGTCGAGGACCTCTTCAATTACCCCGGCATGGGCCTTCTCGTCGTGCAAGCCGCCGAGAACACCGACGTGCCGCTCGTGCTCGGCACCACCCTCGTGGCGACCGTCGCCACCGTCGTCGGCTCTCTCCTTGCCGACGTGCTCTACGTCGTCGTCGACCCGAGGATCCGTTACACGGGCCTTTCGTCCTGACGGCGGGGTGCTCCGATCTGGACGGCCCGCCCCGCCGATCAGACCCGGGCAACGCGCACCACGACGACGCCGATGCCAGCCAGTCCGACTGGCCTTTTAGGATTGACGAGGTGGCGTCCGGCTGGGGGGTCCCGCCCAAGCAGAGCATCCTTGCGGAGGTCCGCAGCACTGGAGTCCGCGAGGTGGCCGGCGCATGCGTGGCGATCCTCGAAGGTCGGACGCCCGACGGGCGTTTCCTGTACGTGCTCGCCGGGCCGGCAAGTCGTCCGGTGCTCCGCGGTGCGGCCGGCGGCATCCACGGCTATTGGCCGAAGGTGTGGGCACTGCGCGGCCTGCGCTACGCATGGGACGCCTCGGCGGAGGGACTCGTCGTCGAAGCGACCGCGGACGAAGCATGGCGCGTGCGAGAGATGGCGGCGAAAGTCATCCGCGTCCACCTGATCGACGACGGATTCGACGCGCTCGGCCGACTGATCGAGGATCCGGTCCCCCGCGTACGGGTCGCCGCCACCTCGGCGCGAGCCGCCCTCGTCCGCGCCGGGGCGCGGCGAGAGTCGTCGCGGCGACCTGGCGGTCACGGGGGTTTGCGGTCCGCGTCGAAAGAGCTGAGCTCGCAGCGACGACGAACGGGACGTACCCTCGTGGAAGATCCGCCGAGCCGCGCGGACAGTAGGGAGGTGCCATGGCGAACGTCCCGTTGGTAGAGCGTCCGGCCCGCCTGATCCCCAAGCTGGCGCGCCTCTACGGGCAGCGACGGTTCGGCCGTGCAACCGAGCCCGTTCAGGCAGCCAGTCACCACACCGGCGTCCTCGTCGCAGCCGGGCTCGTCGAGACCGCCGCGTCCAGAGGCTGGCACAAGCTCGACCCGCGCCTGGCGCTCCTCGCCCAACAGGCGGCGGCGGGTGTGATCGGTTGCAGCTGGTGCATCGACTACGGCTATTACGAGAGCGTCCAGCGGGGTCAGTCCCCCACAAAGGTGCGAGACGTCGCGCACTGGAGGGAGAGCAACGCGTACTCAGACGCCGAGCGCACTGTGCTCGAGTACGCAGAAGCGGCGTCGGCTACTCCAGCCGCTGTCGGCGAAGACCTCGTCAGCCGACTCCACGAGCACTTCAGCGACGAGCAGATCGTGGAGCTGGCCGCCTGGGTGGCGCTCGAGAACTACCGCAGCAGGTTCAACGCCGGACTCGGCCTGCGGAGCCAGGGATTCTCGGACACCTGCCGCGTACCGGCTCTCTGAGGCGACACCTGTCGACGCGGCCGGTTCGGCGGAAAGGCTCCCGAGCGCTCAGGTCGCACGCCGGTACGCACGCACCGCGAGCGGCACGAACACAGCGACGATGCCGACCAGCCAGGCGACGCTCTGCCACGCGTGCTGTACGAGCGGCCCCCCCAGGGCAAGGCTGCGCATCTCATCGATCACGATCGTGACGGGTTGGTTGTTCGCAAACGCCTGCAGCCAGCCCGGCATCGAGTGCACCGGCACGAACGCCGAGCTCACGAAGGTGAGCGGGAAGAGCCAGACGAGCCCGAAGGAGCTCACCGCCTCCTCGTCTTTGATCGCGAGGCCGACATAGGCGCTGACGGTGCAGATCGTGACGCCGAGGGCGATCCCGAGGAGCATCATGGCCAAGGCGGCCGACGGGCCTTCCCGGAAACGAAAACCTACGAGGTAGCCCACGCCGAGGAGGACGAGGAGCGTGACGACGATGCGAGCGGTGTCGGCGGCCAGGCGGCCGAGCAGCACCGCAGAGCGTGCCATCGGCATGGCCCTGAACCGGTCGATCACCCCCTTCTGCAGCTGCCTCGCGAGGGAGATGGCAGTGGCGAACGAGGCGAAGGCGGCCGATTGAGCGATGATGCCGGGCATCAGGAAGTCCACGTAGCCGCCCGGCACCGCCACCGGGATCGCGCCGCCGAACACGTAGCGGAACAACAGCACGAACATCACCGGCTGGATGACGGTGAAGAAGATGAATGCCGGGTTGCGCAGCCAGATCAGAAGGTCCCGCCGCGTCAGGGTGGCCGTGTCAGCTACTCCGAGCCGAAGCCGAAGCCTCAAGGGCGGACTCGGCACGTCGAGGGCAGTCGGCGAAAGCAGCGGGGCCGTTGAGGCGGTCATGAGGTCCTCCCGACGCGAGCGCGGCGACCCCTTCGCCGCTTGGACTTGGTGCCGCTCTGCTCCGCTTCTGCGCCGTGGCCGGTGAGCGACAAGAAAACGTCGTCGAGCGACGGCCGGCGGATGCCCAGCCCTTCGGTGTGAATGCCGAGGGCGTCCAGGCGGCGGACGGTCTCGACGAGCGCCTGTGATCCCTCCGCCCCGACGCGCAAGGACACGACCCCCGTCTCTTCGTCGACTGACGGCTCCGCGCCGGACAACCCATTCACGGCGCCGGCCGCCTCGGCCCGCCGGTTCGGTTCGACCACGAACTCGAGGACGTCCCCGCCGATTCGGTTCTTCAGCTCCTGCGACGTCCCCGCTGCGATCACGGTGCCCCGGTCGATCACGACGATCTCGTCTGCGAGCGCGTCCGCCTCTTCGAGGTATTGGGTGGTCAGCAACAGGGTCGCGCCGCCCGCCACCATCTCGCGGATGACGTCCCACATTGCGAGCCGGCTGCGGGGGTCCAGGCCGGTCGTCGGCTCGTCGAGGAACACGACCTGAGGCCGCGCGACCAGGCTGAGGGCGAGGTCGAGCCGCCGCTGCATCCCTCCGGAGTAGCCCTTGGTCGGCCGATCGGCTGCGTCGACGAGGTCGAAGCGTTCCAGCAGTTCAGCCGCCCGGCGGTGACGGGTCTGCGGGTCGAGGTGGTAGAGCCGACCCATGATGTCGAGGTTCTCTCGCCCGGTCAGCTCCTCTTGGATCGCGGTTGATTGCCCGGCGAGCCCGATGATTTCGCGCACAGCGGCCGGAGATCGCGCCACGTCACGCCCCTCGATGAGTGCACGGCCGCGGTCAGGGCGGAGCAGCGTCGTGAGGATCTTCACCGCCGTGGTCTTGCCCGCCCCGTTCGGCCCGAGGAGCCCGAGGACCTTTCCGCGTTCGACGACGAGGTCGATCCCGCGCAGTGCTTCGACCTCGCCGAACGACTTGTGGACGTCTTCCACGTAGATGGCCGGCCCGTCCCACGATGTGTTCCGAGGACGTACCTTGGCTGTGTCGGCGGCGCCCGGCGTCAGTCGCGTGTCCACTGGTCTCCCTCCTTCGGCCATACGACAGACGGCGCGCCCGCGTGGATCTCATCGCACATACGACGACCGTGCTCGCTCCAGCTCAGTCTTGGGCAGCACTCCCGACCGGGCGTCAAGATTATCTTGACATGCACTACGTGTCAAGACACACTTGACGCATGCATGGATCGCCGAGCGAAGCGGTCCGGGAGGTGCCACCGCTCCTCACCCAGACGTGGGAGACCGCGACGAGGGATCCGGATCCCCTCGTGGCTCTCGGGGCGGCGCGCGCTCTTCACGCGCTTTTGTCGACGTGGGAGGCGAAATTGGCGTCCGAGGCGGTGACGTCCGGCGCGACCTGGGAAGCGATCGGGAGCTCCGTAGGAGTGAGCCGCCAGGCGGCCTGGCAGCGGTTCCATCACGACGTGGACGATTTCAGACGCCACTTCAAAGACGCGGCGCGCACGCTCAAGGAACGCCAGCGCGAGGAGTGGCGGGAGTTCCGCGACGACGTCAAGCGCAGAGCGCGCGGCGGACCTCACCGTTGAGAACCGGCGGCGTGGTTTAGGAGGTTCGCGGCAGCGTGAGCTGCTCGAACGGTGGATTCCCTGGCGCCATGCTCGTTCGAGCCAGAAGTGGAGTCCGCACCGCCGTCCTCGAGCGGACTCATGACGGTGCCACTGGCTCGACAATGCTCACCGCATCGGGCCCGTCCTTCGGCTGAACGCGAAGCCGGCTCTCAGCGATGCGGTCGCCGCGCCATCAACAAGTAGCCGAGCTGGCCCGGTGCCGTCCGGAAATCTTCCGAGAGCACCTCGAAGCCCCGTGACAGGTAGAGGGACTGCGCGGGCGTCGCATCGGGATGACAGCTCAGCACGACGCTCGTCGCCTCGCCGTCGTCCAAGGCGTCGTCCGTGAGGATCCGACCGGCGCCTCGTCGTTGATGGGCGGGGGAGACGGCGACGTTGACTACTTCGCGGACCGGCGGCTCCAGCCAGCGGGCGGCGTCCGCAGCGCCGAGCGCGTCCGCGCACCGTTCCCTCCACCAATCTCCGGGGTACGCGTGCACGCTCAGCGCGAGCCCGACGACGGCATCGTCAGCACGGCAGATGGTGAGGCGGCACCCCGGCCGTGACGCGTACCTGGCGATGCGCTCGTAGAAACGGGTAACTCCGCCCGGACCCTCTGTGTAGGGCGGGCGACTGAACGCCTCTCCGTACACGGCTCCCGCGGCGAGCAACAGCTCAGGAACGACGGGTAGCTCGTAGCGTTCGCCATGCACGAATTTCGAACTTACCGGAGGTCTCGTCGCGGATGAGCGACGGAAAAGCGACCAAGGGGTTCGAACCCCGCAGACGAACGGTGCAATACCGAAGGAGAAGACTCCTCCATCAGTCGACACATCCAATACCCGTTTCCGGTTCGGGTGTTGTTGCCGGGCTGGTTTGGGTGCCAGCTGGCTCCGCCGCCAACACGACGTCCGAGTGCGAGAACAGCGGCTGCTGACGAGCAACTCATGGCTCGCAGCTGCGTGTAGATCGACCGTTCATGAGCGCGCGCCGGCGCAGCTCGAGAGCTCGCTCCTCGTCTATGCGCTCGGCGCATCGGACGGTCATCGGGTGCGGCTCGGGGCAGACCGCGGAGCAGCCCGGCGAGCAAGGTCGTCCATGTCGAGCTGGTGGACGCCACGGCGCACGTCGGCACGAACGGGAGCGAATAGCTCGCCGACGAGGTCGCGCTCAAACGGAGCGGTCCGCTCGGGGTCGTGTTCACCGCGCGACCTGCACGACCTCGACGCGGCCCGCCGTGGCGTAGCGCGACCAGGTACTTGTGGGCGGTGCGGCGCGTTCGCAGCGCACGAGGTTGCCGCCACGGGATTCCGGCACCGTCACCCAGGAACGACGTCCGACCGGCGTCACAGCTGGGACCAATCGAGGAAGACAGCCGGCCACGATCCGTGCGCGATGGTGCGCGAAACAGGCGACATTCCAGGTCGCTCGTCGGCTCTCGCTCCAAAATGGGCCTGACCTGCCAATACGTGCTTCACCGCAGGGAGCGGCCGACGAGGATCGAACTCGCATCATCAGCTTGGAAGGCTCAGTACCAGATCGCGCCAAACTTGCCTCGGACCAGGACAAATGCCCACTGACCAGGGAAACCACCTTGACAGTCCGGCGCGTGGAATGTCACGACACGTCACGCCGACCCAGTTACTTCGCGCACGATCGCGCACGCAGCGCGCACGGCACGGGGCGCAATCCACGTGGACGTGACCGGACGTCGGTAGCCTTCATCACAGCAGCCTCGTAGTCCACGGGGAGGCTGGAGTGTGGTTGAGGGAGTACCCGCACACTCCCGGTGCTCGGGTCCACCGACCGAGCGAGTTGCGGCAGGTGAGTCCAGAGGCGATGTCGTGCGTCGACCGCACGCTCCCCGTAGAACGGCCCGCTGCCCGCCATCGCCAACGTATCGACCGGAAGGTTGGCGATGTCCCAATCAGAACCCCACTTCGTATCAATCCCCGAGGCGGCGGACCAGCTTGCATGCTCGCGGTCCCGGCTCTACGAACTCATGGCTGAGGGAACGTTGCACCCGGTCAAGTTCGGACGCCGCACCGTCCTCTCCACGGCCGAGCTGCGGGACTTCGCGGCGCGCCGAGCGATCTCAGCAGGCGTTCCGGCTGACGTCTACGACGAACCGGAAGCCGTCGGGGCTTCCCGGTGAGCACGGACCTCGAACCGGAGGACCTCGAGGTGCCCTCACGTTTCAAGCCCGTGGGGCAACTCCTTCGAGACCTCGCCATGACACACCTCATGGACGCAGTGACCTGGCCTGAGCGCCCCATCTACGACGAGAGGACCGGCGTCACCATCTTTCGGTGTCCTGATTGCCGAGCCATGACCGCTCGACAGTCGGACGAGGAGCGCGAGAACACCTATTCCTGTCTCGCGTGCGGCGTGGAGAAAACGCGAAGGCACCTGGAGTGGTGCGTGCGCGTGTCGGTGCCCGCGCTCCGTCGGGTTACTCGCTTCGACCCTGATCTCATCGACGTCCTCCTGGACGCCGAGAACGGAGAGTTGCTGTGAGCCCGACACCCGCAGGCACCTTCGACCCGCTCGCGGCTCTCAAGGCCGCTGACGCTGCCACGAAGGGCCAAGTCGACCCGCAGTCTCTCGTCGGCGCGGCCGGGTCAGCGTCGTCCGTGCACGAGGCCATAGCGAACGTCCAGGCGATCGCGGCCTACGGGAACACGACGAAGACGTACGACCACCTCCGCATTCTCCAACCGTCGGTCCAGGCGGCAGCGTGGCAAGCACTCTCCGGGCCAGAGCAAGACCAGCTTCGGGCCGTCGGCTACCGCGTGCCGAAGATCGAGAGTCTCGCCCACGTCGGCGCAGGTGGGGAGCATGGAGGGATCTGGTCCGCTCTCGCGTCCGGCTTCCACGACGTGACGAGCGCCATCGGTCGCGGCGTCTCCGACACGCTCAACATCCTTGGCGCACCGATCCGTGCCGTCCAGCACCTCTACCGGGCCGGTCACGTCATGTCCGAAGATGCGCTCGCTCAGCGCTACGGGTGGACATACGTCGTTCGCCACGCTGAGGCGTCCGGCGTCACACTCAACCCGTCGGCCTTCGCCGACATCCTCAGCCCGTCGGCCTGGGCGCAGGGATGGCGGGAGACGACGACAGGGACCACGACGCTCGACCCGGCTCTCGGGCGAGCGCTGAACGCCAAGTACGGGCGATCGCAGGTGCAGTTCGCGCTGCGCGTCATCGCATCGGGCCAGTCAGCCGTCGTGCAGGCCACGCCACCGAAGACACGTCCCGCGCTCGTCCAGCAGATGCAAGACCCCAAGTTCAAGCAGCTCCTCGACGAAGTAGGCAACGCTCGGATGTCGCTCGGTCGCAACGTGGTCGGGTCCACGTTCCTCAACAAGCACCCCGAGGCTGGCAAGGTCATCTCGGGCGGCATCGACGCGACCTACGACATCGCGACCACACCGCTGAACAGGCTCGGCTCCGTCGCCAAGGCTGCGCGAGTGGCGAAGTGGGGCATCACCGACGCAGAAGTCGGCCGGTACCTCGCCCCCGACTCGACTGCGATGGATGACTACCTGTCCCATCCCGCCACGCAGCGCTACATCAACCACGTCGGACAGTTCCTCGAGCGTGGGGACTACAGAGGGCTCGGGCGATTCGACCCGCGGCTGGAGAACGTGACGGCGCAACTCGCCAACGAGGGTGTCGACTCGGCAGACTCGTTCGAACAGTGGCTGTCTGGCAACACCGGCCTCCGCGCCGTACTGACGGGAAACGCCGCACGCATCAGCCAGCGCGCAGCGATCCTTCCGCATCTCACGCCCGGGGGTTGGCTCAAGGCGAACGTCAAGGAGGCATTGCAGAACGGTCTCGACAGGCTGGCCGACGGGAAGGTCAAGGGACTCGACGGCATCGCTCTCGACGGGTCCGATGTCGGGGGAGCCGGTGATCTGGCCCACCAGGACACCGTTGCCGCCAAGGCCAAGACGCTCGAAGAGCTGATGCGAGCGGGAGACGCGGCCAGGACGGGCGGTCACATCCCCGGCATTGCCAGCGTGGCGCGGTGGGTGCGACGGGTCTCGACGCTGATCCCGACCAAGCCGTACCTCGACATTGGAACCAACGCGGACATCCCCAACCTCACCCGCTTCCTTCAGGGTTTCCTCCCGGCGAAGCGTGTCGATGACGTGGTGAACGTCTTCTTGCACTCCGACCTCGGCACGCGTTATCGGATCGTGACGGCCGCGCTAAAGCAGCTGCTCCACGGCCTCGGGGCCTTCCGCACTCCCGAGCTGGCCCGTGGGACCGAGGACGCGATGGCAGCACTCGCTGAAATGGAGCGCGAGCAGTCGTTCAGTGTCGGGGGCCTCGATCAGCTGATGGGCGACGATGGGAAGTCCTACCCAGCCGCCATCCTGCGGCCGCAGTTGTCGAACAAGGTGGCGATCTTCCTTCCGAACGAGCTGCGAAAGCTCATGCGCGAGCAATCCGCCCTCGGAAGGCTGCACCTGAACCCGCTCGTTTGGGCTACACGGCTCATGTTCTGGTGGCGAACGATGATCCTGGACCGGCCTGGCTTCGCCGCTCGTATCTCACTGACAGAGAACCTGTCCCGGCTGCTTCGCACAGGCCCGAAGCGGTTCCTCGGCTCGTACGTCGCCAACGGCGCAGCGCAGACGAGGAGCGACGAGGAGATCATCGCCGGCGTCGATCGAATGATCGCGACGGGAGAACTCGACCCCGCGGACAGTGAGGCCGAGATCGCAGCGCAGCGGGCTCTCGCCACGAAGCCCCTCACGCCCTACCACCCCGTCGAGCGCATCCTTGCGATGCTCGGCGAGCGCATCCCCGAAGGCATCCGGTCCCACGTCGATACACCCGCGAAGTTCTACGGAGCGGTCCTCGGAGCGACCACCCGCAAGTGGGCACGGGCCGCGGAGCGCAAGGGACTCACGGCGCTCGGCATGGAGGACTACATCACAGCCGCGACGCATCTCTATACGCACCAGCCGGTCGCAGACGCTTTCCAGGACATCATCTCAATGGCCCAAGGCACCCACGGCCTCGTCTGGTCACCCGGTGGGGTCCGCCGCTCCGTGGTCGACGGGCTCGACGTCGCCACGGCCGGATTCTCGGAGGCAACCAAGCACGATCCCCTGTGGCGCATGAAGTGGCAGTTTGCCCTCGACCAGGTGGCTCAAGACCCGATGGCCCGGGCCGTGCTCGGGACGATCGACAAGTCGCCGAGAACCCAAGAGCGTGCCGTCCTCCGAGTGCTGAACGACCCGGACTTCGCAGACACGAAGGCGCAGTTCGCCCGGGCCTCGCGGCTACCGGACGGCCGAGCGGTGGGCATCGACGCGACGCAGGAGGAAGCCGACCGCGCGTGGGCACGCACCGTCCGCAAGCACGTCAACGCCCTCGTGCGCTCGGGTGACCCGAAGTCCGGCCCGGTACTTGACGATCTGGTGAGCGAGATGCTGGACGGCGGCCGTGGCCCGCTCGAGGAGTCGCTGGACGCCATTCGGCAGCACGATCTCCCGGCGTCGGTGTTCGGACCGGACATCCTGCCGGTGAGCACCGCGACGAGCATCCTCAGTAAGTCGTTCGAGACCCTTGTAGGCAAGCCGGCCAACTGGCTTGTGCGTCAGCCGCTGTTCATTCAGAACTACGCCGAGGCGCTGGGCACTGCTCGGGAGTACGCCCACTCGATCATGGCGGACAACCCCGAGGGTGCCGAGCAGCTGGCGTCGGACATAGCGACCGAACGGGCGGTCAACGCAACGCTACCCTACATTCACAACCCGGCGCTTCGGACCCAGTTCGAGGACCAGCACCGCATCCTGTTTCCGTTCCTGTTTGCACAGCGCCAGTTCCTGCAACGCTGGGCACGAGTCGTGAAGGACTCGCCCGACGCGATCCGCAAGATCCAGTTGACGATGCACGGGCTGCGGTCGGTCGGGTTCATCAAGAAGGACGCGAACGGGCAGACATACTTCTACTACCCGGGGTCCGAGTACCCCCAGGAGCTTCTGACGTGGGTACTCGGGAAGCTCGGCATCAAAGCGTCCGTGCCGATGGTGGTTCCCTTCACCGGCCAAGTGCAGTACCTGATGGCAGGTCTGTCCAATCCCACCACGCCATCCGTGGGGCCGTTCGCGGCGGTCAGCATGAAAGAACTCGGCAAGCTCATGCCTGAGTTGAACCCGGCGACGCGCAAGGTGCTCGGAGCGGGCGCAACGACGCCGACGTGGGAGCAGTTCACCCCGACGATCTTCAACCGCTTGTGGAACGCCCTCGGCCCTGAGCAGAAGACATCCGAACTCGCCTCGACGACCATGCAAGCGATCAAGTACCTCGACGCTGCCGACTACACGCTGCCGAACGACGCGACGCCTCAGGAGATCGAGCAGTACGTCTCGCGGGTGCAGAACTGGGCGCGCTCGTTGCTTGTCATGCGAGCAGCCTTGGGCTTCGCCCTCCCGGCTACGCCCAAGGCCACACTGGACCCGAAGCAACTGAATGCTCGCTGGCACGAGCTCCTGAACGAGCTGACATACACAAAGGCGGTCGCCGAGTTCGTCCGCGAGCATCCCACAGCGACGGCCTACAACGTGGGGGAGACGCAGAACCTCACCGACGGCTACACGCCGGCCACGGCCGAATCGCTCAAGTGGCTGGACGAGCACAAGACATTCGCCAAGGCGCACCCGCTCGCAGCAGCGTGGTTCATCCCGCGTTCGACGGGCGCCTACAACGCAACAGCGTTCCGGGAGCAGGTGGCTCTCGGAATGCGTGAGCCACGGGCCGTTTCGACAACATCGCCGTCGACCCCAGGCTTCGAGCAAGAGGTCATCATGTCCCGGGCGTCGAACATCTACTACACGACGCTCGACCGCTACGAGAAGGCGTACACAGCCACGACGTCCTCGGCCGACCACCAGCGGTTGACCCACTGGTGGGATACCTGGAAGGCCAGCTTCTTCAAGATCAACCCGATCTTCGGTCGCTACATCACGTCCGAGGCAAGCCACATCCGCCGGCTGAACGTCATCAGTGACCTGGAGCAGGCGCTGACAACACCAGCCGCGCCGCAAGGGCTGCAGACCGCCCAGATGAGGGCAGTCGTTGAGCAGTACCAGCGATTCGTCAGCGATTACACATCGTCGGTTGGCCTCTACTCGACCGCGCTCACACGCGACCGCAAGGTGCTCAAGGCCGAGATGGTCACATGGCTCACGAGCTACGCCAAGAAGCACCCACTGGTCGCCGACTTCGTTACCACGGTCATCCGCCCAGAAGTGGACGCTCAGAAATGACCACCGCCGCCACAATCCTCGACCGCCGGGCGCGGTCGGTGGCAACCGCGAATCGCAGGCAGCCTCGGAACTGCCGGCGCTTCGCTCCCTTACCGAGTCCAGGGAGGATACCCGTGGACACCGATGCAGTAGCGAGCGCAGTTCGACACCGACCGTCCCGGCATAGGGATGGCGGACCAACCCACGTCCGGGCCTCGCTGAGCGAGTTGGTCGACCAGCTCTCAGAGCAGGAACTCTCGGAGCTGATCTACCGGAGAACGACCTCTCAGCAGCTTGAGGACATTCTAAGCCTCAAGCGCGCACAGGAGCGGGACGACGGGCCGCACTACGCCGACGAGTTGGAACGACTGAGGCGTCAGAGTGACCCGGAGACCGCGCAGGCATGGGCCGCACTCCAACAGGCACCCCGCAAGGTAGCGAACATCGCTGCGCTCTGGCGCGCAATGGGAGTCGACGATGGAATCATCGGTGCCGTCCTGGTTCGTCGGCTCACCGAGAACGGCGTCGAGCCCGACCAGGCCGAGCGGATGGTCATTCGAGCGGGGGTCGATTGGACTCCTCGGTCGGACTCCGACTGCTGGCGCAAGGTCGCCGAGGAGATGATCCGCGACGGGTTCACCCCGGACCAGGTGCGGGACGCCATCACCGCTGTTCGCGCACGTCAGGCGGTGGCGGCGTGACCACCTACGACACCGACTCCATCGTCTCCCAAGCGGCAGCCGCGATCGCCGCTGAGCAGCATGCGGGTGAGATTGACCCGGACGCCCGTGTGATCGAGCTCGTCTCGGCGTCCACGGTCTCGATCGAGCAGACCCGGTGGGGATGGGCGAATCGCATACCTCTTGGCGGCGTGACGCTCCTGGTCGGGCAGGAGGGGAGCGGCAAGACGACGATTCTGGCTGATGTGCTCGCCCGAGCAACGCTCGGGCAGCTCGACGGGGATCTGTGGGGCGAGCCTGTTGGTGCCGTCTACGCCACGGCAGAGGATTCCTGGTCCCGAACGCTCGTACCGCGCCTCAAGGCAGCAGGGGCAGACCTGGACCGTGTTCACTTCGTCACGGTGGACGGCCTCGCCGGCGGTCTGGCAGTTCCGGGCGACGTAGCTGCGCTCGCCGAGCAGATGGAGCTGCACGGTTGCCGGATACTTGTCCTCGACCCGCTCGGTGCTCATCTCGACGGTCGGCTCGACACCCACCGGACAGCCGCAGTGCGTCGGGCGCTCGGGCCGCTCGCGGCCTACATGGAGTCGTTGGACGCCGCAGCCATCGGGATCATGCACTGGTCGAAGGCCCCGACCGTGAATGCTCTGGACCGGGTAAACGGCTCCCGGGCCTTTACGGCGGCGGCACGGTCAATGCTGGCCGTGGCGGACCATCCTGACGACGAGGCGGCCAAGGTGCTCGTCCTGGCCAAGTCGAACCTCGGGCCTCTCGACGCTTCGACGCTGACTTACCGCATCGAGTCCCGAGAGGTCACCGGCTCTGATGGCCAGTCGGTGACGACCTCGGGCGTGGCGTGGCTCGGGGAAGCTCCTGGGGTCACGAAGTACGACATCTTCCGGGCACAGGACCCCGACGAGCACGCGATGGCACGTGACACGGAGGAAACGCTGCTGGACATCCTCTCGGACGGTCCCGTCGAGCGAGCCACGGTGAAGAAGGCGCTGCGGGATGCCGGGTACGACGTGTCAGACAAGTCCCTCCAGCGGATGTGCTCGCGTCTTGGCATCAACCGCAAGAAGGACGGATTCGCCGGTTCGGTGCGCCTTGAACTGCCTCCCGATGGCGGTTCCCAAGCCAGACATGGTGGACAGGCGCGCAAGGCCACCGTCCAGAATGTCCAGAATGTCCACCATGAGCCTGACCAGGGCTTTTCCGACCTCCATAGTGGACATGCTGGACATAGTGGACATGCTGGACAGTTCCCTAACGGGCTGTCCGGTATGGAGTCCGGGTCGTGTTCTCGATGCCGGCGGCCAGCGGCCGTTTTCTTCGGTGACCGGCTGTGCCGTTCATGCTTTGAGGGCGGTGAGCGTGTCGGCCCTCTCTCCGATGCAGAGCTGTTCGCTGACGACGAAGCTCCGCGACCCGCTCCGGTGCCCGTTCCCTCGGTGCCAGCAGCGACGTGCGTCCGGTGCGGCATCCCACGGTCGTCCTGCGCCGAGTGCGACAGGGAGGCCGTGTGATGGCCGAGGTTCCTCCTGACTTTCTCGAACCGTTCGACCGCGAACTGATGATGCGCGTGGGTGCCTACGAGATCATCACCACGGCGCGACTCGAGGGCCTGCGGATCGCGGTGACCGACGACGACACCCTGTACTTCTGGGGTTCGCCCGCACTCCGGGAGCGTTGGAGGCCCTACCTCGTCGCCAAGAGGGCCGAGGTCATCAAAGAGCTGCGCTATGGCATCTGCGACCGCTGCGGCGAGCGTGGGAGTCCTCTCGTGCCGTCCTGGTGGGGCGAGCACGAGCAGCAGTTCTGCGAGGACTGTGCGACCACGATGACGACGGATCTCGGAGTCGGGGACCTCGATGGCGGCGAACGCTGACACCTGCGCTCCGTGTGTGTACGTCATGGAGCACGGCTGGTGGGGTCCTGACCACGCAGGGACGCACTGTCGGCGCTGCCATCGGAGCTGGACGAGCCTGCGCCAGGCCCACTGCGCTGTCTGCTGCGGCCACTTCGTCACCGACGGGGTAGCCGAGCGCCACTGGCGCAAGGGACGTCACGTCGACCCGGCAACGGTCGACGGTCTCTTTCTCGGCCCCGACGCCATGTGGTCGACGTCGCCCGACCGTGACCCCGCCGCGCTCAAACGGCGGGCAGCGGCCGCGCTCCAGAGTGCCCGGATTACCCCTCTCCCACCACATAGGAGGCTTGCAAGGGCTGTGGCAGGACTTCCGGGCTGATGGGCGCCCGACGGACAAGGGTGGTCACCCGAGGAGGGGCGGAATTCTTTTGGGCAGCCACGCTCTCGATGAAGACGACCCGGAATGACACATACCCGGTTATCGATATGGGGCCAGAATGCCGCTGACCTGCGGTTATGTCGCTGAGTTTGGCTGCGTGTCTGTCGGTAGATGGTTCACGGCCGGAGGGTCCACGGTCAACAGTGGGGAACTGGGGCATAAAACCCCTGGTCGAAGGCATAATCGCACCGTTTCTCCACGGTCACGCTGCCGAACACTTGCTGAGTTTCATGCCGTTCGACGCTTGACCGTCCTGTTCACCGGGACAGGTCTGCCGTCCTCGTTGACGCTTGGCGGCGTCCGCTGTGGCTCTATCCGTAGACACGCATCCGCGATGCTCTCAGTGGTTGGGAATGCGCCATGACCAGGGATCTTGGTTCCGGCGCCAAGCGGAGGCCGTCACGGGCACGAAGACGCCGACCGCCGGCGTGGAGCGAGCGTCAGTGGCAGTACGACGCCGAACTCGAGCGGGTGCTGCGTGAGGTCCGAGCGATCCACGATCCGGCGTCTCGTGCGTGGCAGGCCGGCCGGGTGATCGCGCTGCGCAAAGAGCTGCACGCCATCCGGAGGGACGCGGTACGCCAGCTACGTGCCCGGGGGCTTACCTGGTCCGAGGTAGGCGAGCGCTTGGGGATCTCCAAGGGCCGCGCCCATGCACTCGGCCGCTGACGCGGAAAGACCACCCTACGGGTGGCCCTCCCGCTCGTACCCCGTTGCCGGGGCCGACGTGTGAACCTCCATTGTGCGCTTTGGCGCGGCGCGGTTCAACCGTCCGGGTGCTCCTCGATCCTGCCGGTCGCCAGCAGCCAAGTGATGACCGCCTCACGGTTCCAGACGCGCCCGTTGGCAAGCGAAGCCTCGGGACGCGGGAAGTGAGGGAGCTTCGTGAGCTGGTCGGCCCGCTGCCGAGTGACTGATAGCAAGCCCGCGATTTCCTGCGTGGACACTAGATAGCCTGTCATAGCTGCACCTCCTTCGTACTACTCTAGTACCCGTGTTTGACAGATCGCAAGCGCGAACCGTACAATCGTAGTGCCGGCCAACGGGCCGACGTGTGAACGGAGGGAGCGCAGGATGACCACCATTGAGGAGCTACTAAAGCTGATGGACGAGGCTCGGGACGTGTTCGAGCGTTGCCGCGAAGCCGTCTTGGGCCAGTTGGGTTCGGAAGGCGAGATCGGCGACGAGCTCGGCTCGGAAGTCGTGCTTGGGTTGGGTTGGGCACGATGACCACGCTCGAGACACTGAGGGTGGAGATCGACGCGATCCGCGGGGCTGCGAACGGTCACGGTCGGCCGATGAACCTCGCCCAGCGCCAGCGGGTGCAGGACATAGACGCTCGCATGGCGCTCCAGCTTCCGAAGATCGCCGGCCACTACACGGTCACGGCCGAGCCGCACCGGACGTTCCTCGGAGCGTTCAAGACGACGGACGAACTCGGGGAATGGCTGGAGGGCGTGGGCGAGTCGGGTTCGGTGGTCCGTGTTCCCAAGATGCGACTGCACATCGTCGACCCGACAGGCAATCACTGCGTTGGTTGTGCCGAGCGCGGGTGCGGTGCTGTATTCGCCTACGTGCCGGCCCGGCGCTCGCCGCATCTGTGCATCGAGCACGCCGAGGAGAGCAGCCGAGAGCTTGACGGGTGGACCCCAGAGAACTCCACCGACTGAGCCTCATCCCACGCCACCGGACGTTGCCCCGCTTCGGCGGGGCTTCGTCGCGTCTCAGCAGGTATCGACGATGACCCAGCTGCCAGCCCGGACTTCGGCGCTGGGCTGGGGTGTCTGGGCAACGACCACTGTGACTCGCCGGGTAGGACCTATGCACGACCCGGCGCCTGTCGCGACTAAGGCGCAGGGCGGTGGCTCAATCTCGCATGTTGCCGCGCTGGCTGGTGAGAGTGTCACTTGCAGACCCACGGAGCCCAAAGCGAGTGTTGCCTGCCGGGGCGAGAGACCGAGAACGTTCGGGACGAAGGTCAGCGCCGCCTGGACCGGAGGTGCAGTCGACGTCGTGGCCAGTGGCGCAGTCGTCGTCGTGACGGGGTTGTCATCAGCGTTCTTCAACAGGGCATGCGTATCGACTTTGAGCATCGCGAAGACGACCACGCCAAGGCCAACCACGACCGCTAGCACGAGTAGAAGTGCCCTCCGCATGCCGTCACCCTCCGGGCGCATAGTACGCCCGAGCTGTGATCGTCACCCAGGAACGACGCTCGACGAGCGTCACGGCCGGTACATGGCCGGGCCAGATCCCTGCGGCTCGCTGGCGTGCGACCGCGCCGTCGCCCGCTCTCGGTCCTCCTCGTGAACGACGAAGGTGAGCGCGACCCCCGACCCATGACGCCGGAAGCCGTCGATGCCGTTCGGGTTGGTGCTGAACGCCAGACTGGCCAGGAAGCGGCGATGCGCTTCGTAGGAGTGGCGGGGATAGACGAAGGTCACTTCGTAGACCGCCACGGTCGCCAAGTGTGCCAAGGCGAACAGGTGTTCGCAAGTGGGTCTCGACGCCACTGGGCCGCGCTCTACCGTACGGCCCATGTACCCACGTGCCTGACCTGGGCTTGACAGTACCGATAATATAGCATTGTCGGTAGTTAGTCGGGAGGGGCGGTCATGGCGCTGCCAGTAACGAAGCGAGCCGCCGAACTCGCACAGCTCGGCGAGGAGGCGATGGACTACATCGCTGCCGCCCGGGCCGAGAACACGAACCGGGCCTACCGGGTCGGCTGGACGCAGTTCGAGGCGTGGTGCAAGCGCCATCGACGCGAGGCGATGCCGGCCGATCCTGAGACGGTCGCGCTGTACGTTGCCGACCTCGCGGGGACGCTCAAGCCGGCGACCATCGACGCTCGGCTGGCTGCGATCTCGGCTGCGCACCGTGCAGCGGGGTTCACCAGCCCGACCAAGGCCGAGCCGGTGCGCCTGATCCGCCGTGGCGTCCGTCGCAAAGTGGGAACGGCTCAACGACAGGTCCGACCCGTGACCGTGGCCGATCTCCGGGCGATGCTCGAGCACGCTGGCGACCACCCTGCGGGCCACCGTGACCGCGCGCTGCTCCTCCTCGGCTTCGCTGGCGCGCTGCGGCGCTCCGAGTTGGTAGCGCTGGACGTCGAGGACGTGACCGAGAGCGCGGACGGCCTCACGCTCCACCTGAGGCGGTCGAAGACCGACCAGGAGGGTCATGGGCGCATCGTGGGGATCCCGTACGGCTCAAACCCGTCGACGTGCCCTGTACGGGCGTGGAAGCGCTGGCTCGAGGTGTCAGGGATCTCCGACGGTCCTGCGTTCCGCCCGGTCGACCGACGCGGCAGGGTGAGCAACGACCGGCTGGGCGATCGCTCCGTCGCCGAGATCGTGAAGCGCTACGCCGCCGCCGCAGGGATTGACCCCGAACAGGTTGCAGGGCACTCATTGCGTGCTGGACTGGCAACGTCGGCCGCTGCCGCCGGTGTCTCCGAGCGCGTGATCGCAGCGACGACCGGCCATAAGGGCACGTCGATGCTGCGTCGGTACATCCGGGAAGGCTCGCTGTTCCGAGAGAACGCAGCAGCCGCGGTGGGATTGTGACCTTTGACCCCTCATCAAACGCACCTTTCCCAGACATCATGGGAGCAAGTCGCCGTTCTGTAGGAGCCGATGGGTGGCGCGGACCGGGAGGTGGTAAGTAGTGACCGTGAAATATCATTGCATTTTTTGTTCCAAGGGTGTTCAATGTCTCGGTCAGTCGCCGCAGATGACGACTGGGGAGGGGCCGACGCGTGTTTGGGGGGGCGATCGATCATGAGCCTTCTCATCGGTGATGGGCGAACTGTCAC
>DAIRCY010000003.1:16335-20327 GCA_036796435.1 Acidimicrobiales bacterium | reverse complement strand
AGCGCCGCCATCAAGGATGCCCTCAGTCAAAAGGGATCCCTCGATGTCGTAGAGCTGGTCCAGTTTCTCGGCGAGCCGCCCGCGCGTGTGCAAGAAGCACTGCGACAGCTAGTTGAGGCCGGGGTAGTGGTAAGCGTCGAACGTCTGGGGGGTGTTTCGCCCGCGTATCGGCTGACCTGACGGCTAGGGGGCGGGGGGCAGCGTGTGGAAGCCATACGTTGTAGCCGTCTGCGCTGCGGCGGCCGTGACCTTCCTGCAGTTGCGGGTCGTGTCTCATCGCTTCCCATTCCGCTCCGCACATGCGATCTTTTGGTGGCTCGCAACGGCGGCGCTTGACGCCGCGCTCGCCGCTCTGTTGATGTTGGGCACCATCCACTACGAACGGCACGTCACGGGTTGGTTCGTGTGGGCCGCCATCGGCGCGCTCGGTCCGCTTGGACTTCGGAGCCCGGTTTGGAGACCAGTCAGTGTGAACCTGCCATCTCCGACCCGCAAGACCCTCAACGTAGATCCCGGGATCACGTTCGTCTACGACGTCGGTCGCGCGTGGTTCGTTTGGTGGGTCGATGAATGGATGTCTGCACTGAATCGCACGTACAGGCGCAGAGTGGGTCTGGACCTTTCTGCGAAGAAGTGGGACGGCCCGTCCTTCCTCGGCCTCGTCGTCCAATGTATCGCTGGCCACGTTCAGGCGGCCCCTGACCAGCGAGAAGCGGCGGAAAAAGCGGCGTTCCTGGCGATGACATTCAGTGACGAGTCCCTCGTGATGGACGCGCTGATCGAGGTTTGCATAAGTTATCGACTGGTCACCGCACTTAGGGAGGCGAGCAAACGTCCACCGACTGACGTTGACAGACAGCGCGGAGTTGACGCGGCGAGACGCGCTGATGCATTCCTTGAGGAAGTGCGCCAGAGAGAGAAGTCGCATACGTGACAGGCAGTTACCTCGGCTGCCTGGTCACTCCCTGCGACTAGACCACCATCCGTGGCCGGTAGAAGCACCTTCGGGAGCGTGCGGAAGCTGCCGTCTCGGCGGTGGCAGGCGAGCTACTGGCACGACGGCAAACTTCATAGCGGCGGCACGTTCCCGACTAAGGCCGATGCGAACGCGTGGCTCGCGCTGCAGGCCACGGCCATTCACCGCGGAGTCTGGATCGACCCCGGAGCTGGGCGGGAGCGATTCGCCGCCTATGCCGAGCACTGGCTTGCCAACCGACACGATCTGCGACCGAGGACCAAGGAGCTCTACCGTTCCGAGCTGAACAGGCACCTGCTCCCCGCGTTCGGGACAATGAGCCTCGGTAAGATCACGACGGCAAAGGTGCGGGCGTGGAGGGCCGGCATCGAGGCGACGGCGCCGGTTACCGCGGCCAAGTGTTATCGGCTCCTCCGGACGATCCTCGCCACGGCAGTCGAGGACGGCAAGCTCTTGGTAAACCCGTGCACGATCAAGAGGGCGGGTCTGGAGCGTTCACCAGAACGCCCAATCCCGACCGCCGAGCAGATCGTGTCCGTTGCCGATGCATTGCCAGAGAGATACCGGGCGCTCGTTTACACCGCTGCGTACGGAGGGCTGCGACTGGGGGAGTGCCTGGCCCTCACCCGGGAGCGCGTGGATCTCATCCATCGCACGATCGCGGTACTCGAACAGGCGCAGAGGGTGAGCGGCAGTGGTCGCATCGTCGTGGCTCCGAAGACCGAAGCCGGGCGCCGAAACGTGGCGATTCCGAAGACGCTCGCTGACATCCTGTCGAACCACTTGGCTCGCTTCGTTGGCACCGAGCCGACGGCGCTCGTCTTCACCGGCGACAAGGGCGCACCAGTAGAGGCATCGAACTGGGGTCCAAGGTTCCGGGCCGCACGCCAGGCTGTCGGTCTTGACTCGCTTCACTTCCACGACCTGCGCCACTTCGCCGGCACCACGGCTGCGTCTACGGGAGCGAGTACCCGCGAGCTGATGGCGCGGTTCGGTCATGCAAGCCCGCGCGCGGCACTCATCTATCAGCACGCCACGGCCGAACGCGACCATGCGATCGCCGAGCGAGTGGAAGCCGTTCTGTCGAAGTCTCGGGAGGCTCCGGACGCTCCCGTCGTGGACCTCGCCCCGAACGCTTCGCGCACGAATCGCGCACGGAAGGCTCATGCGAGTCGGCCACCGAAGGGCGTATAAGCCACTGACCTGGGAAAACTAGCAGAGCGGCCGACGAGGATCGAACTCGCATCATCAGCTTGGAAGGCTGAGGTTCTGCCATTGAACTACGGCCGCGTCCGGTGTCGCCGGGGAGGCCCCCGGACACCGGGAAGAGTGTACGCACAGCCGCCACCGGGTCCGTTCCGTGCACGGGATCGGGAATCTGCCGCCTACCGTCAGGTCCGTGGCTGCGACGATGTACGAGCGTGCGGGAGGCGAGCCCTTCTTCCGAGCGCTGGTCGACCGCTTCTACGCCGGGGTCGAGTTGGACCCGCTGCTCCGTCCGTTGTACCCCGAGAACCTCGATGGGCCGAACGAGCACCTTCGGCTGTTTTTGATCCAGTACTGGGGCGGCCCTCGGACCTACCAGGAGCAGCGCGGCCATCCCCGCTTGCGGATGCGCCACGCCCCGTTTGCGATCGGTCTTGCCGAGCGAGACGCGTGGCTACGCCACATGCTCGGTGCCCTCGAGGAGTCAGGCCTGTCGCTCGAGGACCACGCTGAGATGGCCGACTACTTCCGATCCGCGGCGACCCAGCTGATCAATCGCGCGCAGCCCTGAACTTCCGCTGCGTGTAGCAGCCGCCGACGGCGGCGGCGGCGAGAAAGCGAGATCTCGGACAAGCGCGCGAGCGCGGATCCAAGCAACGGTGAAATCCCCCTCGCAGCCACAAATTCGATACCTATACCCTCTCGCAATTGCTACAAAACACTACGCACGTGCCCGCGCACTTCATGGCAATCCATGTTGCCAAAAAAAGGGACGCTCGCTGCGTAAGGAACGCGGTCTACGTGCGTTTACAGCACATCTAACAGGTAATACGTGGTTCGGCTTACGCACAGCCAGACCGACCAACCAAAGGACATCTTAGGTGATTGAATCGATACTTGTAAAGCGGAAATCAGCCGCGTATGCAGCTGCCATTGTCGCGGCGGTGGCACTCGTTGGGGCTCCGATCACGGGCATCGCAATGGGCGAGGCAGGGGCGTCCCCGCCGGCAAGTCACGGGAACCAGGCCAGCGAGGCAACTCACGAGAACCGGGCCAGCCAGGCCGGCCAGGCAAGCCACGGGAGCGAGGAGGTCCATCAGACCTCCCAGGGCTCGCAGACCAGCAGCAAGGGGAACAGCTCGAGCGACGAAGCAAAGCCGGCAGGAAGCGGTGCCTCAGGCAGTTCCAAGGGGGCGACTTCTTCCTCGTCGGGTAGCACCTCTCACCCGAGCAGCCCGTCGTCCCACACTTCCACTCACGCGTCGTCGACAAAGGGGGGGACCGCCCCCGCCGGCAACAACGGCACCATAAAGATCGACGACGTTCCGCAAACCGGGGCGAAGGAAGCAAATCACCCGCACGTGAGCTGTCAGTTCATGTTGTCGTTCTTCGGATACGACACGGGCACCCAGACCGCGACAATCCAGTTCACCGCCCAGCCGCCGAGCGGCTCGTTCTCGCCGGTGGCGGCCATGGAGGGTCCCACGACGGCCAGCTTTACCGTGTCGCACCGGACCTCTGGAAACCAGCTCGACGCGCAGTTCCTCTACACGCTGGATGTGTCGGGACTACACGAACAGCCACACCAGGGGTACCACATCAAGGCGACCGTGGACGTGACGGGGTCGGTTGGCGCTGACGAGAAGCACAAGGTCTTCTGGTACAAGCCCTGCACATCGACAAGCTCGGGTTCGACATCGAGCAAGACGACAACGGCATCGTCGACATCGAGCAAGACGACAACGGCATCGTCGGCATCGAGCAAGACGACAACGGCATCGTCGACATCGAGCAAGACGACAACGGCATC
>DAIRCY010000003.1:13442-16235 GCA_036796435.1 Acidimicrobiales bacterium | reverse complement strand
GTCGACATCGAGCAAGTCGAAATTCACGACACGTACGGCATCGAGCTCTCACGGCACAACCAGCGGATCGTCGACATCGTCCCGACCGGTAACCCTTGCCGGGACAGCCACCACAAGCTCTGGTGGCGGAACCTCGGGAACCTCTGGGGCTTCGGGTGCCCTCCCGTCGGGCGCTCCTGGAACCGGTGGGCCGCCGGTTCCCGGCACCGCGTGGCCCCTCGGGCTCGGTGCGGGTACCGCACTCCTCGGCGCCGTGCTCGGCCTCGAGGCCCGGAGACGCAAGTACCGCGCGCCGGCGTCAGCTCGGGAGTAGGGGGAACCAACAATGAGCTGGCGACCCCTTACGGTCGTGGCGGCATCGTTGGTCACGGGTGGGCTGGTGCTCGGCGGCTTCGGCGTTCTCGCGCTGAAGTCGCCGAGCCCGCCCGCCCCGGCGCCCGGCCCCCAGCGCGGCTCCGGATCCTCGGCGCTGGCTTCGAGCGGCCCGCGCCCGCAGGCATCGCCGCCGGCACGCATCGAGATCCCCTCGCTCGGGGTGTCGTCGGTGCTCGGCCCCCCGAGGGGCCTGACCCCCGCGGGCACCATCGACGACGCACCTCTGTCGGGCCCCACCTGGCCCCTACCCTGGTGGTACGACGGCGGTCCTGCGCCAGGTCAGCCGGGATCGGCGGTGATCCTCGGACACGTGAACTCTGCCATCGGAGCCGGACACCTTGGTGTGTTCTTCCGCCTCGGCGACCTCAAAGTCGGCCAGACGGTCGCAGTGGTGTTGGCCGACGGCGTAGTCACGCACTGGGTGGTCGAGTCCGACGTCATGTACCCGGACGCTCACTTCCCCGACGCGGTCGTGTACGCCCGATCGGGTCCGCCGACGCTCCGACTCGTGACCTGCGGAGGTACGTACAACTGGTCGACGCACGTGTACGAGTCCGCGGTAGTGGTGACGGCAAGGCTCGCGTCGGTTTCGAACACGCACTGACGAAGTAACCTCTCGACCAGCCGCGGGCTCCGGCGCAGCAGAGTCGGCCCGCACCGTCCCGGGGGCTCCCGAGGGCCAGCCAGCTCCGAGGTGGCGCGACTAGCGTCGTTCGGCTCATGCTCGCGCTGCCTCTTCCCGATCCAGGCGTGCCGGAGACCAGGTCCCCGGGACGGTTCCTTCTGTGGTGCGCTCGCAAGCAGCTTCGCATCCTCCTGACCGGCTCCCTCTTCGGGATCGTGTGGATGGTCAGTCAGGCGATGATCCCGCTCGCACTCGGTGCCGGCCTCGGGGCGATGGTGCGACGGTCACAGGGCGGAATCGTGGTCTGGGCCCTGGTGGTGCTGGGCCTGGGCCTCCTGCAAGCGGTGGCGGG
Organism: Acidimicrobiales bacterium; assembly: GCA_036796435.1. Lineage (GTDB taxonomy): Bacteria > Actinomycetota > Acidimicrobiia > Acidimicrobiales > RAAP-2 > JAJYVT01. The sequence goes on along the minus strand of DAIRCY010000003.1, from coordinate 14,883 downwards.
GATCCTCCGTCACCGGCGGGCGGTCGCGAGTTTCCTCACCTGTGCGAGCCGCGTCCAGCAGCTGGTCGTTCGGCGCGCGACCGCTCTGGGTGGTGATCTCGCGCGGCGTGTGGCGACGGGAGAGGTGGCCAACATCGGGGCGTCCGACATCGAGCGCGTCGGCGACGCCCTCGACGTCGTTGCCCGGTTCTCGGGCGGTGTCGTCGCCTACCTGGTGGTTGCGACCGTGCTGCTCGTCGTCTCGCCTCCACTCGGGGCGATCGTCGTGCTTGGGGTCCCGGTCGCCGTGCTTGCCATCGCGCCGGTGCTCAAGCCGCTCGAGCGCCGCCAGACCGTCGAGCGCGATCGCCGATCGGACGCGAGCTCGATCGCTTCCGACACCGTCACCGGCCTTCGGGTTCTGCGAGGTCTCGGCGGAGAGCAGGTGTTCGCCGGCCGCTACGAACGGGCCTCCGGCGCAGTCGCCGCCGCATCCATCCGGACTGCGAACCTTCAGGCGCTGCTCGACGGCGCGCAGGTCGTTCTACCTGGGGCAATCGTTGTCGCCGTCACCTGGTTCGGCGCGCACTTCGCGGTGGAGGGGTCGCTCTCCGCTGGTGATCTCGTCGCGTTCTATGCGTCCGCAGCGTTCCTCGTCGTCCCCATGCAGACGTTCGTCGAAGCAGCATCGAAGTGGACCGCGGCCGTGGTCGCTGCTCGCCGGATCATGGCGATCCTGACGATGGGTCTCGACGAACCGACGGCCGCCCTTCCAGTCCCGAACAGGGTTCCCGAGGGCGAGCTGGTCGACGAGGAGACCGGGGCTCGCGTCGCCTCCGGACTGCTCACCGTCGTCGTACCGTCCACTCCCGAGGAGGGCACGGCCCTGCTGGAGCGAGTGGCGCGGTGGGCCTCCCCGCGCCCGGGATGCGCTGTGCGCTGGGGGGGCGCACCAGTGACGTCGATGTCGCTCGAGTGGTACCGCGCGCACGTGGTGATGCTCGAACGGTCGCCTTTCTATCTGCGGGGGACGGTCCGGGAGCTGCTCGCGCCGTCAGCCAGCGACCGGGGACTAGTCAGGCGTGAAGCGCCGAGCGGGCCGTCGATGACGGCCGTGCTCGACGCGGCGCAGGCATCCGACGTGGTCTCGTCCCTCCCTGCCCAGCTCGACACGCCGCTCCCAGAACAGTGGCGAACGCTTTCTGGCGGCCAGCGCCAACGCCTGTCGCTTTGCCAGGGGCTGCTCACTGACGCGGACGTCCTCCTCCTCGACGACCCGACCAGCGCCGTCGACGCCCACACCGAGGCGGCCATCGCGGGCGCACTCGTCGAGCTGCGCCGCGGCCGGACCACCGTCGTGACGAGCACCAGTCCTCTCGTCGCGCAACACGCCGATGTCGTGATCGTGCTCGACGGAAACGCCAGAGTCGTCGGGCGCCATGAACAGCTCCTTGCGCTCGAC
>DAIRCY010000003.1:6576-13417 GCA_036796435.1 Acidimicrobiales bacterium | reverse complement strand
GTACGGGGCGCACGTCCGACGGGGGGAGTCACAATGACGACTGCGGCGACATCGCGAACGGAAGGCGACGCCTTCCCCGTCGCCGCCTTGGCGACCGTCCGCCGCTACGTCCGAGCGGCACTCCGACGCGAGTGGCGTGCGACCATGCTCGTCGTCGCGTTCTTCGGGCTCGCCAGTGTCGCGGGGCTGGTTGGACCGCAGGTGCTCGGCCAGGTCGTCTCCGAAGCGGCAGGGAAGGGGCGCGACATCGGGCGAGTGGAGATCGCCGTCGCCGTCTTCCTCGGTGCCCTCGCTGTCCAGGGGGTCGCTGCCACGGCTGCGTCGCGAACGGCGGGTCGTCTCACCGCACGCCTGCTCGCCCGGTTGCGCGGCGACTTCGTCGGTTCGGTGCTCGCGCTCCCGCTCGGGATCGTCGAGCGGGCGGGCACCGGCGAGCTCCAGACCCGCGCCTCCTCTGACGTGGAGCAGCTGACCTGGTCGGCACGGCAGGCCGCGCCGCAGATGGTCGTCGCGATCGCGCAATGCGTAGCGATCGTGATCGCCCTCCTCGTGACCGCGCCACTCCTCGGAGCGGTCCTCCTTCCGACGATCCCGTTCCTCTTTGTCGGCACCCGGTGGTATCTGAGACGCGCCCGACCAGGCTACGAACGGACGATGGCGACTTGGGACGAGACGAACTCCCGCGTACAGGAGACCGCGGCGGGGGGGAGGACCATCGAGACCTTCGGGCTCGCGCGACGGAGGATCGCCCGGGTCGACGACGACATCGGACAGTGGGTGGCGGCCGAGCGCTACACGCTCCGACTCCGGACGATCTACTTTCCCATGACCGAAGCCTGCTACGTCGTGCCACTCGTCCTTGCGCTGGCCGTCGGCGGGCTGCTGCACGTGCACGGCAGCCTCTCGATCGCGGCGGTGACGGCGTCGGTGCTGTACGTCCAGCTCCTCATCTCGCCGGTCGACACGGTGCTCAGCTACCTCGACGAGATCCAGCTCGGCACTGCATCGCTCAGCCGGCTGCTTGGTGTACGCGACGTGGAGTCACCGCCGCTCGCAGCCGCCAGCCCGTCAAGCACAGTGGTGGTCGCCAAAGACGTGCGCTACGCCTACAGGGAAGGTCAAGACGTGTTGCATGCGGTCGGCCTCGCGCCCCAGCCAGGTTCCCGGGTCGTGCTCGTCGGACCGAGCGGCGCTGGGAAGAGCACGTTCGCGCTGCTGCTCGCCGGGGTGCACGCGCCGAGAACCGGCTACGTCCATGTGGGTGGCGTAGACGCGCACATGATCCCTCCCGAGCGACTGCGCACCGAGATCGCCCTTGTGACCCAGGAGTACCACGTGTTCAACGGGACGCTTCGGGAGAACCTCGCCCTTTCGACACCGGAGGTCAGTGACGACGTCCTTCTGCGCGCGCTCGAGGTCGTCGACGCGGGTCCTCTCCTCGCGCGCCTTCCCGACGGTCTCGACACCGTGCTCGGTCCCGGAGCGGTCCAGCTCTCGCCGGGCGAAGCGCAGCAGCTGGCCCTCGCTCGTCTCGTCCTCGCCGACCCGCACACTCTCGTGCTCGACGAGGCGACCGCCCTCCTCGATCCGCGTGCGGCGCGTCATCTCGAACGGTCGCTCGCGCGGGTTCTGGAGGGGCGGACGGTCATCGCCGTCGCGCACCGGCTGCAGGCCGCCCGGGACGCGGACCGGGTGGTGGTCGTCGACGGTGGTCGGGTGGTCGAAGAGGGGAGCCACGAGGAGCTCCTCGCCGCTGGCGGGAGCTACGCCTCTTTGTGGCGATCCTGGCAGGGTGCCGCAAGCTGACGTCAGGAGCCGGCGGCTACTCGCGGGCCGCTCCCCGGAGGCTCTTCACATCAAAGGCGCGGACCACCTCGTCGAGCGGGACGACCATTTCTGGGGTGATCGACCGGTGCTTGCCTGTGCGCAAGTGGACCCCGGTGCCGATCGCGACGAACTGGATCACCCGGACGCTCGAGCTCGCTCGGCCCTCGCGCAGCTTGACTGCGACGATTCCCTCGGCGTTCATGGCCGCGCCCGCACGCTGCATGCGTTCCATCGCGCGTTCCCGCGCGAGGTACAGAGCCTGGGTGAGATTCGGGAGCTCGACGTTCTGACCCTGCTGGGCTGCCCACTGGCGTGCCGTGCGCCTCGGCGCGACGACGAAGCTGGCCCCTGCCGCGAGTCCGAGCGGCCACCATCCCGCCCGCGTCAGGAGGACGAAATCCCGCGCAGAGAGGTCCGAGACGAACTCGAAACGGTGGGCGGTCCCCTGCGTTCGCCGCACTGCCGTCCCGGTGAGCTCGATCGCGATGTGGTGCGAGGAGACTCGGATAGCGACGTCGACGCCGAGGACACCCGTCCCGCCCGCGTGCGTGCAGGCATCGCGGAGGTACGCGGCAGCCTGGTCGACGGCTCCGGCGAAAGCGCCTGACGCCTCCTTGACCTCGCCGGTCGTCCACTGCCAGATCCCCCAGGGAATCGACCACCAGGACACGCCGTAGACGAGGTCGACCGGTTCCCAGCCCGCCGAGTGCAGGAGGAGCGTTTCGTCGATCGTGAGGTCGGAAGTGGCTCCGCGCGCCTCGCCTTTCCCCTCGCGCGGCACCGGGGAAGCGACCGCGGCGACCGCCTGGCGGACTTCGTCTCGGAGCGTCACCGGCGACGCGCCCCGTTCACGTGAGCCGGACCACAGGGACGGGGTCGGGCAACGGATCGAAGTCTTTGAACCGTCGGACGCGCGTGCCCTTGAGGGTGCACTGGATCGACAGGTCGCCTTCTCCGATCTCGCGCTCGGAGGATTCGAGCGTGGCCCCGTGCAGGATGTCGGTGCCGAGCTGCGCCCGGACACGCTCGCGGGCGAGGCGGCGTGCCGCAGCTTGCGCCCGGTTGACCTGGTCCACGGGACCCACCCCTGCCACGCCCCCCGCAGCGGCGCCGTACCAGGAGCCGACATTGCTACCGGCGAGCTGGTAGTGGGTGATGCAGTAGCCGAGCATGCGAACGGCGCTCGAGGTCGCGACGACGGACACCGGCGCGAACCCGGCTTCGATCAGCTTCGCGAGGCGCTGTCCCGAGAGGTACGTGCTGAAGGGGGTGGAGGGCCGCGGGGCGTCGGAGACCACGACGGCCGTGCCGCTCGCACTGAACTCCACCGTCGACCCTCCGACGAGCGGGCGCATGGCGTCCACCACGCCGACGACCCCCGTCGCCCCGAGCGCCTTCGCCTCCTCCACCATTCTCCCGGTGGCGAGTCCCCAGCCGGACGCCCAGCTCTCTTCGAGCCATGTGAGCTCGTAGTTGGCGCCGTACATACGGTGCTCTGCGCTCACGAAGCCGTGAGGGCACTGCCACTGCTCGGCGTACTGGCCGCTGCGGCGTGACGACCCGCCCCATCCGACACCGCCGTATCCCCCGATGCCCAGCCCGAACCCGCCTGTGGCCATGTACCAGCTCCACTGCATGACCGCGTACCCCTGGACGTAGCCGACCGGCTGCATGCCCATCTCGAGGCAGGACGCGAAATCGGTGACCGAAAGGCCGGAGGACCACGACCCGTCGGCGAACCGCCGCGCCGCCGCCTCAGGGATCCCTTCTCCGGCGGCCTGGTCCATCAGCCGTCGAGAGAGATGATCGTCTTGGGCTGCGGGATCGTGAACTCGCCCTCGGAGCGCGCGACGGCCGTCCCGAGCGAGAGGAACTCGATGGTGTGGCCACCCCACATGTGGCTCTTCTCCTCGAGGCGCACCCCCACGATGCCCGACGCCTCGAGCTCGTTCGCCTCGTCCTGCATGCGAGTCATGGCGAGCTCGCGAGCCTCGTAAAGCGCCTGGGTGAAGTTGGGGAGCTCGACGTTACGCCCTGCGCTGCGGAGCGTCTGGGTCAGGCCCCGGTGGGCGATGTGGTACACGCACGTGCCCATGACGAGCCCGAGGGGGACGTGTCCGGTCTGCATGAGCACCCAGAAGTCCTGGCCCGACAGATCGGACGTGAAAGGTTTCCCCTGGCGGTTCCGGTACGAGCGGCCGTCTTCCGACCTCACCGCGGTTCCCACGGCGATGAACTCAGCGGTGTCCGAGCCGAACTCGTAGTAGTTCACGTCGAGGCGCACGCCGACGACCCCATCTGCACCGAGCTCGGTCGCCTCGGCGTCCATCCGGTCCATCGCGAGCTGACGGGCCTCGTACATGGCCCCGGTGAGCTTGGCCAATTCCTGGCTCTGTGACCAGCGCCGGGTCTGGATGCCGAGGTGGTAGATCGAGCTGCCCATCACGAACCCGAGGGGGTGGAAGCCGACCTCTTTGATGAGGAGGAACTCGTTGACCGACAGGTCCGAGGTGAACATCCCTTTGTGACCGGGACGGTCCTCGAGCTCAGCCAGCCGACGCCCGGCGTCGGGGGGCAGTCCCTCCGGGAGAACGGCGCCGGCATCCTGCGGCAGGTGCGCCTCGGATAGAGGTGTCCGTTCCTCGCTGGAGGCGTCGGTCACGGGCCGTTTCCTATCACGAGCGACTCGAGGGCAAGTCGAGTCGCCTCCGTGGTGGCCGCCTCGTCCCGCAACGCCCCTAGGAGACGATGGAGCCACTCGTCGAGACCGACGCGGGTCGAGCGGATCCGGATGCCTCCGCTGCTGCGACTGACGGTGCACTCGAGGGTGCCGCGCTCCAGCACGGCGTCGAAGTGATCGTCGCCGAGGCGGATCGTGACGCGGCGGATCTCCTCCCCCTTCCGGAACCTGCCAGTCCGCTCGATGGTCAACCGTTCCCCGAGCGCCCCTGCGAGTCGGGTCACGAGGGCTCGAAGGAGAACCCGCATGTCGCCGTCGTCCGCGCGGAGGGAGGAGGCCAGCAGGTCCAGGTCGAGCGCTGCGCCGCCACTTCCCGAGTCGTCGACCACCACAAGCAGGCTACCGCCGCCGAACCCTGTGGCGCCTCGCCGGTCCCGAGCCGCCATCTTCGAGCAGCGCTCAAGTTAAGGTGCGTTCGTGGCCCTTCGTCGAGCGGTCCCGTCGCGTCCGCCGGGCGAGCGCAACGCCTCGGCAGCCGGTGCGACCGCCCCCGTAGAAAATGGCAGCCCCGGTTCGGACGATCGCTACAAGTGGGTCGTCCTCACGAACACGACGCTCGGCATGATGATGGCGACGATCGACACGTCGATCATGCTGATCGCGCTGCCGGACGTCTTCCGCGGGATCGGCATCGATCCTCTGAGGCCGGGCAACAGCTTCTACCTCCTGTGGATGATCCTCGGCTTCATGGTGGTGACGAGCGTCCTCGTGGTCAGCCTCGGCCGACTCGGCGACATGTTCGGACGGGTGAAGATGTACAACCTCGGCTTCGCCATCTACACGGTCTTTTCGCTGGTTCTCGGCGTTACCTGGATGCACGGCTCCGCTGCGGCCATCTGGCTCGTGGTGATGCGGCTCTTCCAGGGGGTGGGTGCCGCGTTCCTCATTGCCAACTCGTCGGCGATCCTCACTGACGCGTTCCCTCCGGGCCAGCGCGGAATGGCGCTCGGCATCAACCAGATCACCGGCATCGCGGGGACCTTCGTCGGCTTGGTCTTGGGTGGCGTGCTCGGGCCGATCAACTGGCACCTCATCTTCTACGTCTCGGTTCCGGTCGGCCTCTTCTGCACGATCTGGGCCTACACGAAGCTCCGGGAGGTCCCACGTCGCGAGCGCGCCAGAGTCGACTGGATGGGCAACGTCACGTTCTCCGTAGGGCTCGTCCTCCTCATGATCGGCATCACCTATGGCATCCAGCCCTACGGGGGGCAGTCGATGGGATGGGAGAGTCCCTTCGTCGACGGCTCTCTTGCCGGCGCGGTCGCACTGATCGTGTCGTTCGTGTTCATCGAGACGCGTGTCGAAGACCCGATGTTCCGTCTCAGGCTCTTCCGGATCCGCGCCTTCACCGCTGGGAGCCTCTCGTCTTTCCTTTCCGCCGTCGGACGCGGAGGGCTGATGTTCATGCTCATCATCTGGCTGCAGGGAATATGGCTCCCACTGCACGGCTACAGCTTCGCCCAAACGCCGCTGTGGGCAGGCATCTACATGCTTCCGCTCACGGGGGGATTCCTTCTCGCCGGCCCGATCTCGGGGATCGCGTCCGACCACTTCGGCTCGAGGCCGTTCGCGACCGGCGGGATGCTCGCGGCCGCGCTGTCGTTCGTCCTTCTCGAGACGCTGCCCGTCGACTTCCCGTATTGGGCGTTCGCGCTGCTTCTTCTCATGAACGGCATGGCGATGGGTGCGTTCGCCGCGCCCAACCGCGCCGGCGTGATGAACAGCCTCCCGCCCCAGCACCGCGGCGTCGGGTCGGGCATGAATTCGACCTTCCAGAACTCAGCACAGGTGCTGTCGATCGGCATCTTCTTCACCCTCATGATCGTCGGCCTCTCTTCGGCGCTGCCAGGCGCGCTCGCGCATGGCCTCGTGGCGCACGGTGTCCCGAAGGCCGCGGCCGCACGGGTCTCGAAGCTCCCCCCGGTCTCCGTGCTGTTCGCGGCCTTCCTCGGTTACAGCCCCATCCAGCATCTGCTCGGGCCGTCGATCCTCGCTCACCTCCCCGCGGCCAGCATCCACGCGCTCGAGAGCAGATCCTTCTTCCCTCACCTGATCACGAGTCCCTTCCGCGGCGGCCTGCACGAGGCGTTCGACTTCGCGATCGGCGCGTGTCTCGTGGCCGCCGGCGCCTCGTGGCTACGTGGCGGCAAGTACGTCTACGTCGAACCCGAGCAACCGGCCCGGGCATCGGCCGCGATCGGCGAGAGTGGGAGCGACAACGCAGGCATCAACGGCAACAGCAGCCGCACCAGCAACAGTGGCATCAGGGTGCAG
>DAIRCY010000003.1:0-6566 GCA_036796435.1 Acidimicrobiales bacterium | reverse complement strand
GGTCGAAATGACCCCGACATCGGCTCGATCGGGGAACTGCCGGGCTGACCGGCCGCGCGCGCTGACCGGCGTGCAACGCGGTGGTGCTGCGCTGTGCCGCTCAGGTATCGAGACGGCCGCTTCTGCCAGCTCGTCTTCCCATGTGCCATCCACCGCAGAAGGCACACTCGTACACGCCTAGCTGCGTGCCTGCTTCTTTGGCCCGGTCGTCTGCAGCCACGAGTGCCTCGGCACGGGTGGGATATCTCACCTTGGGCTCACCATCGTCCCGCCAGTGGGACGCGTCGAGCGTGAGAGGGCGATGTTCGCGGCGCCGCGCCATCCCTCCAGTCTGCCCGCGTGCGTCAGCGCTTCACACGACTTGGTCACTCGCAGAGAAGTTTTCTGGGGAATTTTCTCTTCGGCGGGACACGCCGGCTGCGGAGACTGTGCGGTGCGCCTTGACCCCAGTGGCTGGCGCGTTGCGGTCACGTGAAGATGTCGTGGTCACAGGCCTCAGAACGAGAATCCACATGCTGCAGGGAACGCCCGAAGAACCGTGCGCGAGCGACGTGGAAAGGACGGTGCGTCGACGCCGACGTGGCGTCGGAATCCCGTCAAGCCGCCTTGTCCCGCTTGACGATGCAGCCCCTTCTCGCTAGAACAAAGTTCCCGTGACGGTCCTCTGGCGTGCCCTCGCGGCCCGAACGGAGCCAGCTCGACGTGGTGTGGTGTCGGCGAGCAGCGCGCTGATGCCCACCCTGAGCGGGCTCGGAGTGGCAGCGGTCCTCAGCGCGACGCTGTTGTCACCGGTCGCGCCCGCCGGGGCCAATCCGATCGCCACCCTCCAGGAGCAGGCCGCGTCACTCTCGCAGCAGATGCTCCTCGAACAACTCCAGATCAACGGGTTTCGGCAACAGCGAGAAAGCGACCTCGCATACGTTGCAGCCGATAACGCCGAGCTTCGGCAAATGCAGACGCAGTTGGGCGCCATGCACGAACGCATCGGCGGTGACCTCGCGCAGCTGCGTGCGGCCGCCGTCAAGGTGTACGTCCAGGGCGGCACCCAAGCCGAGGGGATGAATGCGCTCTTCGCGTCGACACCATCCCAGGGGCCGATGTCGGTGTACGCGCAGGTGATGACGGGGAGCCTGAGCACGGTCATCGACAAGCTCCAGACGGATCGCCGGGAACTGCGCACCGAAGAGAGCAAGCAAGCCCAGATCGCCGCCGCAGCGCAGCGTCAACTGCAGAACGCGACGACGGTGCTGACCGACGCGCAGTCGACCGAGCAGAAGCTCTCCCTGCAACACGCTGACGTCACTGGCGCGCTCGCAAGCGCGATCGCCGCACAGCAAGCTCAGGAGGCTGCAGCCGCCCGGGCCGCAGCCGTCAGCGCGGTGCCGGCGCGTCCTCCGGCGTCCCCGACCTCAGGGGTCACGCAGCGTCCGCCCACCGTCCCAGCACCGGCTCCGCCTGCCGCCTCCGGCGCGCTGCCTCAGCTGAACTCCTTCCTCCGCTGTGTCGTGCAGGCCGAGTCGGGGGGCAACTATGCGGCGATCTCTCCGACAGGGCAGTACATGGGGGCCTTCCAGTTTGCCCAATCGACCTGGAACGAAGCAGCGCTCCTCGCGGGAATGCCGTCGCTCGTCGGCGTGCCGCCGTACCGTGCCTCGCCGACGGACCAGGATCTCCTGGCGATCGCCCTCTACAACGCCGACGGCGAGCAGCCCTGGTACGACCCCTGTCGCAGCTGACGACCTCAGGCGTCGCCGACCCAGCCGTCCCAGCCGTCCCAGCCGTCCCAGCCGTCCCAGCCGTCCCAGCCGGGCCCGGCTGCTCCGTAGGATCCTTCCGCCGCAGCTACCCGCGGCTCCCGAGGAGCGGAATGAGCGAGCCACTGCGGGGATTCGCTGCTGCGCCGAGAAACGCGAGCCGGTAGAGCGACTCGATCGTGCGGAGGATGCCGGCACCGTCCACCGGACGCGAGAGCCGTGCCCCGCGGGGGGTCGAAGGTGAGATGACAACAGTCATCACGTGACCTCCGGCTGCTCCTGTGCAGCAGCCGCTGTCTGTGCCGCCTGTGGCCTCGTCGAAGGTGATGATGACGATCCCGCCGTCGCGGTACCAGGTCGACTGGAGCACCGGGCTCAGGAACTGGCGCAGCCATGCGTCCCCCTGGGCGACGGTTCCTGTGTGCATGTCGTGCTCCACATCGGGCGTGACCCAGACGAACGGGGGGAGCCCCCCACGGACCAGGGCCGGTACGAATGTCTTGAGCGGCACGATGCGGTCACACTCGGCCGGGTTGTCCACGATGTGCGGCGCGTACACGAAGGGGTCGTGGTGGCGGTCGAAGGACGGGGCCGCACCCCTGAAGCACTGGGAAGGGGAGCCCTCCATGAAGGCCCTCCACCGGATTCCTGCACGTTGAAGCTGGTCGACGAGCTGCGGGGCGTTGGCGACGCATGTTGTGCAGTCCTTGACGACACCCTGAGTGCTGCCGGACACGAGTGCGAGGTAATTGGGGAGGCTCGGATGCGCAGTGGCATAGGAAGCGGTCGCCATCCCGTACCGGTCCGCGAGCATGTTGAGGTACGGGGCTGTCCGACTGCCGACCATCTCGCGGTAGCTGTGATTCTCCATGAGGATCACCATCACGTGGGGCTCGGCCCTGCCGGACCTCGTCGACGTCGACGTCGAGTGGTGAGAGCGCGCCGGCCCCGATGGCCTGGTCGCCGCGCCAGAGCCGGTCCCGCCGTCGTGGCGGGGGGGGGGGCCGGCCGGAGTCGAGACGACCGCCGTCGCAGCCAACGCGGCCGTGACAACCGCAACGGCGCCGCCGAGGAGAATCCACGGCCGCCGAGGGAACCGCATGCCAGCATCTTCGCGGGCCGGCGAAGAAGTCGACGCGGCCGATCGCGTAGGGTGCCGTCCGTGGCGACCGGAGTGGCAGTGGTGACTGGGGCGACGAGCGGGATCGGCGAGGCGACGGCGCGTCGCCTCGCCGCGCTCGGGTTCGACGTGGTGGTGGGAGCGCGCCGCGAGGAACGTCTTCGCGACGTCGCCGGGGCCATCGGTGCCAGGTGGGCGGTGCTCGACGTGACCGACGGGTCGTCCGTCGACCGCTTCTGCGCGGAGATCGACCAATGCCGGGTGCTCGTCAACAATGCGGGCGGAGCGTTCGGATTCGACCGGATCGAAGAGGCCGATGAGGACGACTGGCGCGCCATGTACGACGTGAACGTCCTCGGCACGCTGCGGATGACCAAGCGGCTCCTTCCTCTCCTCGAGGCGAGTGGGGACGGCCATGTCGTCACGATCGGCTCGATTGCCGGTTACGAGCCTTACGCCGGAGGCGCCGGGTACAACGCAGCCAAGTTCGCCGAACGGGCCTTCTCGAGGGTCTTGCGGTCGGAGCTTCTCGGCCGTCCGATAAGGGTGTCGGAGATCGATCCCGGGATGGTGGAGACCGAGTTCAGCAAGGTGCGCTTCCGGGGGGACGAGGAAAGGGCACGAGCCGTCTACCGGGGGATGACCCCGCTCAGCGCGGACGACATCGCCGAGTGCATCGCATTCGTCGTCACGCGGCCCCCCCACGTGAACATCGATACGCTCGTCGTGCTCGCTCGGGATCAGTCCGGCGCAACGACGGTCCATCGGCGAACTGACGACCGGTGACCGCCCTTCAAGACGTCTTCGCGCGATCTGACGCCCGCGCCGCGCAACGGTTGCACAGCGTCCACGACGCCCGTCGTGCGGCACGCAGGCGCCTGCCCTCGGTCGTCTTCGACTACGTCGACGGGGCAGCGGACGACGAGGTCACCATGCGGAGGAACGAAGCAGCCTTCGCGGAGGTCTCGTTCCGTCCGAAGATGGCGCTCGGAGTGCTCCAGCCGCGGCTCTCGACGACGGTCCTTGGCAGGGCGGTCGACCTTCCTGTGCTGCTTGCTCCGTGCGGGCTCGTTCGCCTCCTCCACCCCGACGGAGCGGTGGGAGTCGCGCGCGCGGCCGCGTCCCGGGGATCGGTCTCCGTCGTCAGCACGGTGGCGGGGACCGCCGTCGACGTCGTCGCGGCGGCGTCACCGGCACCGGTGTGGTTTCAGCTCTACGCGGCCGGGGGGCTCCCCGAGGCGGACGCACTTTGCGATCGCGCGGCTGCCGCGGGTGCCGAGGCGCTCGTTGTCACCATCGACACGCCGACGCTCGGCAACAGGGAGCGCGACGTACGGCACGGGGTCGCTCCACCGCTTCGGGTGAACGCGCACAACGCAGTGCCGCTGGGAGCGCAGGTCCTCGCCCGCCCGCGATGGGCCATGCAGCTTGCCGCAACCGGCATCCGCCTCTCCCGCCGCGGCGCCGGTCCGGCCGGCCACGGCAGCGGGATGCTCAGCTCAGTCGCGTCCCCGTTCTCGTGGGACGACCTCGTCCACCTGCGGAGGCGCTGGAACGGACCGTTCCTGGTCAAGGGGATTCTCTCGGCAGACGACGCGCGCAAGGCGGTCGACGCCGGTGCCGACGCGGTCATCGTCTCGAACCACGGCGGAAGGCAGCTGGATTGCGCGCCGGCTACCCTGGCCGTGCTCCCCTCGGTGGTTGCCGCCGTCGGCGACCGGTGCGAGGTCCTCTTCGACGGTGGCGTTCGGCGCGGATCTCACGTGGTGGCAGCCGTCGCGTCAGGGGCTCGGGCTGTCCTTATCGGACGCCCGTATCTCTTCGGGCTCGCGGCGGCCGGTGAGCGCGGCGTGGAGCGGGTCCTCGACATATTGCGCGCCGAGATGCAACGGACGATGACGCTCATGGGCTGCGGCTCGGTCGACGAGCTCGGACCGGACTGGGTGGTCGGACCGACCCACTGAAGGCTCCGGCCGGCCGGCTCGACCATACGGCCACTTCATGGGCTGTGTGGTCCGCCGCCGGGCCTACCTAGCGATACGAGAATTTCAACGCGTTGGATCGTCCGCTCGCCGTGACCACGGTCAGCTCGACGGAGGACGGGCCTCCGCCGAGATCCGGCACGGTGACCGTGCACGAGCTCTGTGACGCACAACTCGTGGGAGCGGCAGAGCCCCCGAAGTAGGCCACCACCTCGCCGTCGCTGCTGAAGAGCCCCGCGCCGCTGATGACGACGGTCTGCCCGGGGCCGCCGCCGGACGGCGACGCCGATGCGAGGGTCGGTCCTCCCGGCGTCGCCGGTGCCGCTTGGGTGGAGGGGGGGGTTGCCGGCGTGGGGGTGGTCTTCGTGGACGCGCCGGCCCGCCTGCGATGTGCATGTTTTCGGGGGGCGCTCGTGGCGCCGCCCCCTCCGGGTCTCGGAGTGGACGACGGTGCGTGCCGCGTGGCCGACGGCCGGCGGGCGGCGCCCAACTGCGCGCGGCCGGGCGATCGCAGCCCGAAGGCGAGGGCGATGCCGACGGCGAGGAGCACGCCGACCGAGGCCGCCACGAGGAAGGTCCGCGTCCTTCGGTCGTCGAGCCGCCGGCCGCTGAGCCACTCGGCGACGCCCACGCTGTGGGCAGTGCCGATCCTCGAGCGCCCGACACCTCCCGCGCCCGGGTCCAATTTGGCCGCACCCGGGCTCAATTTGGCCGAACGACCCGGCGTGGTGGCGCGGCGAGCGGTCGTCGAGCGGGCAACGAGGCGCCGCTCGCCGACGTCGCTCGAGCTGGCAGAGGTCGGGTCTGCAGCGGGCCGGGTCCGACCCAAGCTCGACTCCTGGGCGCGTCGAGCGGCGGACGCCATCGCGTGGAGCGCACGTCGGCTCGGTTCGCGGCCCTGGCCGTCGCGTGGCGCGGGAGGGCTGCCGGCCGCCCGGTCCATTCGACTTCCGATTCCCCACGCGCCCGGGCCGTACACGTCCAGAGCTCCGTCCGAGGTGGATCCCCCGTTGCGTCCGTGTGGGAAGGGCACCCCGGAGGGGCGGTCAGCTCGCCGGGGTGCCGAGCTTTCTCTTGCCGGGGGCGATCCCGGCCGCCTGCAGGACGAATGGCCAGATCCGCGGGCCGAGGTACGCGCCGGCTGTGGCGGTGAAGTGCACACCGTCGGCAGCACGGACGATCACGCCGCCGAGGACGCGGTGGAAGACACCGTCCGGACAGACGAGCGAGCCCAGGGGGAAGACCGCAGCCTGCCGCCCGGCACGCGCCGCCACCTCGTGCACGATCCGGTTGTATGCCCCGACCCGCGCCGGTGCGTCTGTGGGCCACGGCCGGCCGTCGGGCTGTTCGCCGGCGTCGTAGCAGGGAGCGGTCATGAGGACGGCCTTCGCCCCACGTGAGGTCGCCACGTCGACGACGCGGAGCAGGCCCCGCGCGACCCGGGCTGCGAACGCGGGGTCGAGGATGTTGGACCAGTGCCCGTGGAAGGTCCGTGTGACGACTTCCCAGCGACCCGCGAGGATCACGACGACCTTCGGCCGTTCGCGGGCGATCCAGTGGCGGTACCACGCGGTCCACCTCTCGCCGTCTGGAGAGGTCGCCGTCACGCCGTACGGCGTGGCCACGCTCCGGACGAGCGGAGTACCCGGTGGCACGGGCGAGGAGTTGCAGGGTCTCGCCACACCGACCACGCGACCCGTGACACGCACC
>DAIRCY010000002.1:69438-90922 GCA_036796435.1 Acidimicrobiales bacterium | reverse complement strand
ACGCCGACTTCGGCGGGGAGGTGGAGCGGGGGCTGACCATGGTCGACGGCGTGCTGCTCCTCGTCGACGCCTCTGAAGGACCGCTGCCCCAGACCCGCTTCGTGCTGCGAAAGGCGCTCGAGTCCCGCCTGCCCGTCGTGCTCGTGGTCAACAAGGTGGACCGTCCCGACGCTCGGATCGACGAGGTCGTGCACGAGGTGGAAGAGCTCTTCTTGGACCTCGACGCCGACGAGGACCAGATCTCCTTCCCCATCCTCTTCTCGAACGCGCGGGCTGGTTGGGTGTCCAGGGACCGCGGGGAGCGTGGCACGGACCTCGCGCCGCTGTTCGAGACGATCGTGTCGCACGTACCCCCGCCGGTGTTCGACCCCTCGGCGCCTCTCCAGGCGCTCGTCTGCAATCTCGACGCCTCCCCCTACGTCGGCCGTCTCGCCATCTGCCGGATCCATCACGGCACCCTCCGACGAGGATCCGTCGTCGGCTGGTGCCGGCTCGACGGCAGGGTGGAGCGGGTCAAGGCGACGGAGCTCTACGTGACGGACGCGCTCGAGCGGGTGCCGGCGGAGGAGGCAGGCCCCGGGGAGATCGTCGCCGTCGCCGGCATCGCAGAGGTCACTATCGGCGAGACCATCGCCGATCCCGACGACGCTCGCCCGCTCCCCGCGATCACCGTGGACGAACCGAGTCTCACGATGACCGTCGGCATCAACACCTCGCCGCTCGCCGGCGTGGACGGCGGCTCGAAGCTCACGGCGCGCCTCGTGAAGAGCAGGCTCGACAGCGAGCTCGTGGGCAACGTCTCGCTTCGGGTGGCGCCGACCGACCGGCCGGACGCCTGGGAGGTCCACGGCCGCGGCGAGTTGCAGCTCGCGGTGCTCGTCGAGACGATGCGGCGCGAGGGGTTCGAGCTCACCGTCGGAAAGCCCCAGGTCGTGACGAGGGAGATCGACGGCGTGCGCTGCGAGCCGATGGAGCGTGTCTCCGTCGACGTGCCCGAGGACTACCTCGGCGTCGTCACCCAGCTCCTCGCCCTGAGGCGGGGCACGATGCTCCAAATGGTCAACCACGGCACCGGCTGGGTCCGGCTCGACTACCGCGTCCCGGCCCGGGGGCTCGTGGGCTTCCGCACCGAGTTCCTCACCGAGACCCGTGGCACCGGCGTCCTCCACCACGTCTTCGACGGATGGGCGCCATGGCAGGGGGAGCTGCGCACCAGACGCAACGGCTCCATGGTCGCCGACCGACGCGGCCCCACCACGACCTTCGCCCTCATGAACCTGCAGGAGCGTGGCGCCCTCCTCGTCGGACCTGCCACCGAGGTCTACGAGGGGATGATCGTCGGCGAGAGCTCACGCCCCGAGGACATGGACGTGAACCCGACCAAGGAGAAGAAGCTCACGAACATGCGCTCCTCCACGGCGGAGGAGCTCGAACGGCTCACGCCGGCGATGGTGCTCTCGCTCGAGCGGGCCCTCGAGTTCATCGCGGACGACGAGTGCGTCGAGGTGACGCCCAAGGCCGTCCGCCTCCGCAAGAGAGTGCTCGACGCCTCCACGCGCGGCCGCCTGCGCAGCCGCGCTCGCAACGATCGCGAGCCGGCCTCGGCGAGAGCGCCGGGGTAGCCTCGCTTCGATCCGACGCCCGCCGGAGCCGAGGAGGGATGGCAGAGCGGACAAATGCGCGGCTCTTGAAAAGCCGTGGGGCTCCGGTCCCCGTGGGTTCGAATCCCACTCCCTCCGCCCCGTGACCGACCACCACCCGCCCGACGCCCCCGCCGACGCTGCGACCGCGACCGAGGCCGCGACCGAGGCCGCGACCGAGGCCGCGACCGAGGCCGCGACCGAGGCCGCGATGCGCGCGGCACTCGACGAGGCGCGCGCCGCCGTCGCCCACGGCGACGTCCCGGTGGGCGCGGTGGCGCTCGTCGACGGGGTGATCGTCGCCCGCGCCCACAACGAGCGGGAGCTGCGCCGCGACCCCACGGCCCACGCGGAGCTCCTGGCGCTCCGAGCAGCGGCCGAGGCGCTCGGGACCTGGCGGCTCGGCCAGGTGACGATGGTGGTGACGCTCGAGCCGTGCCCGATGTGCGCCGGCGCCCTCGTCGCCGCGCGGGTCGGCCGGCTCGTGTTCGGTGCGCCCGACCCGAGGGCGGGGGCCTGCGGCACCCTCTACAACCTGTGCTGCGACCCCCGGCTGAACCACGAGCTCCCGGTCAGCGGCGGGCTGCTCGAAAAGGAAGTGGCGGCGTTGCTGCGCGGGTTCTTCGCTGCTCGGAGGGGGTAACCGGCGCCGCCGCCGGAATCCCCCGCCAGGCCACGACCCGGTAACCTCTGCGCCGGAGGCGTGCGAGAGCGGCCGAATCGGACGGTCTCGAAAACCGTTGTACCCCCTGGGTACCGTGGGTTCAAATCCCACCGCCTCCGCTCGGCGACCGCCCGCGGAGGCCGCGCCCGCAGCCGCAGCCGGTCGAAGGCGCGTGCCCCGCAGCGGGCTCGTCGAGGGCGTCCCGGGGCTGAAAGACGACTTCGTCCTGGTACGCTCCCAGGGCCGGTCGCGAGGGCCGGTTGCCGGCAAGGCGCCGGCGGGGTCTCGTTCGAGTTCCTGTTCGAGTGGGCCTTCGACCTGACAGGAGCTCGGCTCGGGCCTGCAATGCGGCCCGGGAAGTGCTGGCGGTGCCGGCTTCGCTGGCGCGGCCGGCAGGTTTGCCTGGTCGGTGGCCTGTGCAGCACCCGATCGGCACCCGCAGCACCCGGGCAACGCAGCTGCACGCCCGCAAGAAGAAAGTGAGACGAAGGAATCATGCCGATCGGCACCGTGAAGTTCTTCAGCAACGAGAAGGGCTACGGGTTCGTATCGCGTCCCGATGGCGAGGACGTGTTCGTGCACTACTCAAACATCGAGGGAAGCGGCTTCCGGACCCTGGAGGCTGGCCAGCAGGTGGAGTTCGAGATCGCACCGGGACGCAAGGGCGACGAGGCGCGCAACGTCAAGGTGATCTGACCGGCCCCGCCCTCCAACGCAGGCCCTCCGGCGCCAGCCGGCGGGCCGCCGAGCACGAGAGGAAGGGTGACCATGGCACGTCCGCGAACGACCGTCGCGAAGCTTCAACGGGACCAGGCGAAGCGGGAGAAGGCGAAGGCGAAACAAGAGGACCGCCTGGCGCGCCGCGCGGAGCGCGAAGACGGCGACGGCGACGTGCCATCGCCTGAAGAGGACCAGGAAGCGCTCCTGGCGCAGTTCGCCAGACTCCACGAGGACCTCGCGGACGGCCGGATCTCGCTGGACGAGTTCGAGACGCGCCAGGACGACCTGCGCAGACGCCTTCGCGTG
This sequence comes from Acidimicrobiales bacterium, assembly GCA_036796435.1. Classification (GTDB taxonomy): domain Bacteria; phylum Actinomycetota; class Acidimicrobiia; order Acidimicrobiales; family RAAP-2; genus JAJYVT01. The sequence continues at coordinate 87,592 of DAIRCY010000002.1, read as the reverse complement.
GACTGAGGCGCCCGCCGCGCAGCCCCGGTCGCCCCGGGTCGCTCAGCCCCCGTCGGACCCCGCGGCCGGCGCCCCTGCAGCCCCTGCCGCGCTGGTCTCGAGCCAACGCCTGAGACCCGCCGCGTTCGAGTGGAACCCGTTCAGCACCTCGAGCTTCTCGCGGTGCTCGGGGGAGACGTGGCTCGTGTCGAAGCTGTAGCGCTCTTCGAGCGCTTCGGCGATGTCGCGCCCCTCGCGGAACGCCTGCGCCGCGGTCTCCGCCCACCCTCGCAGCGTCGCCTCGGCCTCGTCGAGCAGCGCGTCCGGCTCCCCGAGGAGCCCGTAGTGCGCGAGGGCGATCCCGGTCGGGCGGCGGGCGGCGAACTTGCGCAACGAGTGGAGCGCCTGGTCGAGGTCGAAGTCCGGTGGCGGGGTGGCGGGCCGCAGCACGCCGGCGTCGGGAAGCCGCACACCGACGGCGTCTCCGGCGAACAGGATCCCGCTCGCCGAGTCGTGGAGGCCGACGTGGTGCTTCGCGTGGCCCGGAGAGTCGACCGCGGTCAGCACCCGGCCGGGGCCGATCTCGACCTCCTCGCCGTCGGCGAGCACGTGCAGCCGCTCGGGTGGCGTGGGGTCGAGACGGCCGTACAGGCCGTCGAGGAGCGGACCGTAGACACGCTCGGCGGAAGCCACGAGCCGGGAAGGGTCGGCGAGGTGTCTCGCCCCCTTCTCGTGGACGTAGACGGTCGCGTTCGGGAACGCGCGCGCGACGTCTCCCACCCCTCCTGCGTGGTCGAGGTGGATGTGGGTGACCGCCACCCCCGCGAGGTCGGCCGCCCCGACGCCGAGCCGCTCGAGCGCAGCGAGAAGGACCGCCACCGAGGACTGGCTCCCCGTCTCGACGAGCACGGGGGCAGGGCCCTCCACGAGGTACCCGGCGGTCATCCGCTGCCAGCCGCCGAGCAAGGTGTCGATCTGCACGACACCCGGGGCGATCGACACCGGGTCGGCCGGCGCTGCCTCCGCGGCGTCGCCATGCGCGTGGACGTGGGTGTGGCCTGTGACGAGGTGACCCGGCCCCGGGCCCGCGGCGTCGGTCATGCGTCACCGACCTGCACCACGACCTTGACGTCGTCGGGGGAGCGGTCGAGCGCCTCCTGCCAGCGGTCGAGCGGCACGGTGCGGCTCACCAACTGGGCGAGCCAGCTCCGATCGGCGTTCGCGAGCGCGGTGGCGCCCGCTTCGTAGTGGCGACGGTTGGCGTTCACGGACCCGACCACGGTCTCGTTGGCGAGCACCATCGACCGGTTCAGCGCGCCCTCGTCGACGGAGACCTCCCGGCCGCCCGAGGAGACCCCGGTGAGGCACACCACCCCTCCGGGCCCGATGTGCTCGATCGCGTCGAGCACCAGCGAGGAGACGCCGGTGCACTCGATGACGACGTCTGGGTCCGCGACGGCGTCCTCGATCGCGCCCGTGTGGTACTGCGCGCCGAGGGCGCGCACCAAGTCGGGCTTCTTCCCAGTCGTCATCTGATCGAAGACGTGCACCTCGAGCCCGCGCTGGACCCCGAGCAACGCGGCGAGAAGACCGATCGGTCCGGCGCCGGTGACGACCGCGGTGGCCGGTTCCCAGTGGGCGCGGTGCCCGATCTTCTCGACCTGCTCCCACGCCTTGGCCACGACGCTCGTCGGTTCGAGGAGGACGCCGAGAAGGCCCAGCGAGGGGTCGACCTTGACCACGAAGTCAGGGGTGATGCGGTAACGCTCGGACAGGTAGCCGTCGTGCTCTTTGATCCCGCGCTCGGTGTACTTGCCGTTCCGGCAGAAGTCCCACTCGCCGACGGCGCAGTTCCCGCAAGGGACCGGGTCGGGCCGCCGGACGATCCCGACGACGAGGTCGCCCGCGGCGACCGGTCCGCCCGGCGGGGCGTCGGCCACCCGCCCGAGGGACTCGTGACCGAGCACGAGCCGCTCCCGGCCCGGCGGCGGCCATCCGTACTCGCCCGAGAGGATCTCGGCGTCGGTGCCGCAGATCCCGACGCCGATCGTCTCGACGAGCACCGGCCCGTCGGACTCGGGCGGGTCCTCGACGTCGGACAGCTCGGCCGAGTCCTTGTGGAGCGGGACGACAGTCAGTGCCTTCACGTGGCCCTGCCTTTCTCCTGGACGGCCGGCGGGCCGTCGGCGTCGTGCCCCTCCGGCTCTTCGTGGTGCAGCGGGTTCAACGCGCGCCCGCCGCGCCGGGCAATGTTCGCGCCGCTCGAGACGCTCCGGCGCAGGGTCCCCTTTGCCCACCGTCCCGACGCCTGCGACCTCCGGGGGGTCGCCATCGACCACGGCAACGTTCCCGGAGCACTGAGCCCGGGGGCGAACGGCATCTGGGTGGCGGACGCGTCGACCGACGCAACCATCGGCTCCTGCTCCGACACCAAGAACGCGGTGTTCACGAGGGAGACGTGCGAGAAGGCCTGGGGGAAGTTCCCGACCTGGCGGCCTGCGACATGGTCGTACTCCTCGGCGAGCAGGCCGAGGTCGTTGCGCAGAGAGAGGAGCCGGTCGAACAGCTCCGTCGCGTCGCGCTTGCGGCCGGTCAGGTACAGGCAGTCGGCCAGCCAGAACGAGCACGCGAGGAACGCGCCCTCGCGTCCTTGGAGCCCGTCCACCGTCCCCTCGTCGGTGGTGCGGTAGCGGAGGACGAAGCCGTCCTCGACCAGCTCCCGCTCGATCGCCTCGATGGTGCCGACCATCCGGGGATCGGTCGCGGACAAGAACCCGACGCGCGGGATCATGAGCAGGCTGGCGTCCAGCGCGTCGGACCCGTAGTACTGGGTGAAGGCGTTCTTCTCGGCGTTGAACCCCTTCTCGTAGATCTCCCGGCGGATCTCGTCGCGCAGATTGCGCCACTTGTCGATCGGCCCTTGCAGGTCCGGCCACTCCTCCATGGTCCGCACCGCGCGGTCGACGGCGACCCAGGCCATGACCTTGGAATGGGTGAAGTGACGGCGCGGGCCCCGCACCTCCCACAGCCCGTCGTCGGGCTGTCTCCAGCCGTCTTCGAGGAACTCGACGAGCTTGGTCTGGAGGTCCCAGATGGCCCGGCTGTGCACGCCGTCGATGCGCGCCGCGGTGTACAGCGCGGACATGACCTCCCCGTACACGTCGAGCTGGTACTGGCCGGCAGCGGCGTTCCCGATCCGCACCGGCTTCGACCCTTCGTAGCCGTCGAGCCAGTCGACCTCCCACTCGTCGAGCCGCCGCTCGCCTCCGGCCCCGTACATGATCTGGATCTTCGACACGTCACCGGCCGACGCGCGGAGCAGCCAGTCGCGCCAGGCCATCGCCTCGGCGTGGTAGCCGCCGCGCATCAGCGCTTCGAGGGTCAGCGTCGCGTCACGCAGCCAGCAGTACCGGTAGTCCCAGTTCCGCTCGCCGCCGAGCGACTCGGGCAGAGAGGTCGTCGCCGCAGCGACGATGCCGCCGGTCGGCTCGTAGGTGAGGGCCTTCAACGTGATGAGGGACCGGACGACCGCGTCCTTGTAGATCCCCTGGAAGTTGCACGACGCCGACCACGTCTGCCACCAGGCCTCCGTCACCGTGACGGCGTAGCCGGGATCGACCGGGGAAGGCGGGTCTTCGTGCGAGGGGTACCACGCGAGCGAGAACGTCATCCGCTGTCCCTCGCGCAGCGTGAACTCTGAGACCGTCGTCATCCCCTCCCCCCGCGCCTCGGCGCGCGTCCACAGCGAGACCGCGTTCGGACCGGAGGTGGCGGTGAGGAGGTGGTCGTGGCGCGTCACCCAGGGAACGGACTCGCCGTAGTCGAAGCGGACCGCCAGCTGCATGCGGACGGGCACCGTCCCCCCGACGCACTCGACGACCCGGATGACCTGAGGATGCTTCTCGCGGATGGGCATACAGTCCACGATCCGGATGGTGCCGCCCTTCGTGTCCATCTCCGTCTCGAGGACGAGCGTGTCCCCGCGGTAGTGCCGGCGCGTCGCGATGACGGTGTCTGGCGCGCCGACCGGAGCGATCTTCCAGAAGCCGTCGTCCTCCGTGCCGAGCAGCCGCGCGAAACACGACGCGGAGTCGAAGTGCGGGAGGCAGAGCCAGTCGATCGACCCGTCCCGGCCCACGAGCGCCATCGTGTGCAGGTCGCCGATGACGGCGTAGTCCTCTATCCGCTGGGACACGGCCGCCATTCTTACCCCGCCGGCCGCGACGCGGCCTTCCTCAACCCGACGTGCATCCGCCCGTCCCCACCGCCGCGGTCCGCCTCGCCGCAGCCAACGCCCGCGTGCGGACGCCGGGTGACGCCAGCGCGTAGCCGACGTCGGAGTAGGCAGTGGAGCGCGAGAAGACCACGCCGATCACCGTGCCACTCGCATCGACGAGCGGCCCTCCGGAGTTGCCGGGCTGGACATTCGCGTCGATCTGGTACACCCGACGCGTCACTGTCCCCTCGTTGTAGATGTTGCGGCCCTGCGCGTCGAGCTCGTCGGCGACGGCCGCGGGGTCGACGGTGAGCGGGCCGTTCTCCGGATAGCCGACGACTGCCCCCTGGGTCCCCGAGGGCACTGTCGAGGTGCCGAGGGTGAGCGGCGCGCCGAGCGGCGCCGACGTGCGGAGCACCGCGAGGTCGTATGTCGGGTTGAAGTAGACGACCCTGGCCGGGAACTGTTGGCCGCTCACGTCCACGGTCGTCGCTGCCTCCCCCGCAACCACGTGCGCGTTCGTGAGGAGCGCGCCGGGCGCGATCACGAAGGCGGAGCCCTCCTGGACGTACCCGCATGCCTGGCCGAGCACCTTGACGGTCGACGCGTCCGCGGTGCGGGCGACACCTTGTGCCCAGGTGCCGGTCGGCGTCGCCACATGGGTGGGAGCAGGTTCGAGCTCGGAGAACACCGGCGGGAAGCCAGGGCCGCCGAGGAAGCCCTGGACCCTCGAGAAGACGTCGGGGAGCGGGGGCATCACGCCGTCGACCGCACGCACCACGCTCGAGCGCTGGATCGCCGAGCTCAACCAGCCGTACTGGCTCTGGGCGAGCTCGTTCGCCACGAGCCAGATGCCGAACATGGCGGCGACGAGCGCGACGCCGATCCCCGCCGCGCTGTCGAGCGGGCCGAGCCGGATCCGGCGCGCGGCGACGTTGCCCCAGCTGCCGAGGATCCGGCCGAGAACCCCGAAGATCGTCCCTACTCCGATGACGAGGGCGAGCGCGACCGCCGCCTTCGCCGGGGCCGAGTGGACCGCCGGGTCGACGACGTCGGTCAACAGGGCGCCGAGGGTGACGCCGAGGACGAAGCCGGCGAGGGTCAGGACCTGGATGAGGGCGCCGACGCGCAGCCCGTGCAACGCGGCCAGCACCAGGAGCACCACGACCACGATGTCCACCCAGTCCACGTTGCAGGAGGGTATCCAAGGCGGCCCCGTTCCGAACATGCGGGGGGTCACGCGCCGGGGTCCGTCGGAGGCGAGCGAGCCCGCGTCGCGCGCCGTGCAGCCCCTGGAAGAGGCCGGATGGCAGCCGGAACCAAGATTTCTTCTCCTGTTCGTCCTCAGTTTTCCCACCGTTTTCGGGAAGTTCACCTTGACGGGATAGGACGTTCCCGTGAGCGCGACGGACGGACCGGAGAACGACGCCACCCCCCTCGGCGGCGGTGCCGCGTCCGCCCCGGCCAGCCGCACCGTGAACAGGGCACCAGGATCGGCAGCCCGGGAAGCGCCCGGTGGCGACGACCTCCTCGACGCGCTCGACCCCGACCGCGGCCGCCCTACGCACGTCATGGAGACCCGAGGCCTCAGCCTGGCCTTCGGGGCCAAGGCCGTCCTCACCTCTGTCAGCGTGGGGTTCGCCAGGGGCACGATCACCGCGCTCATCGGGCCGACGGGGTCCGGGAAGTCCACCTTCCTGCGGAGCCTCAACCGGATGAACGACAAGGTCCCCGGCTTCCGCCACGAGGGGGACGCGATGCTCGAGGGCAGCAGCATCTGGGCGCCGGGCACCGACCTGCTCGACCTGCGGCGACGGGTCGGGATGCTGTTCCAGCGGCCGAACCCCTTCCCGATGTCGATCAAGGACAACGTCGTCGCAGGGGTGCGCGCCCACCGGATCGCTCGCGGCAAGCAGCTCGACGTCGTGGCCGAGCAGCGGTTGCGCGAGGTCGGCCTGTGGGACGCGGTGAAGGACCGGATGCACGACTCGCCGTTCCGCCTCTCGGGGGGCCAGCAGCAGCTGCTCTGTCTTGCAAGGGCGCTGGCCGTCGGCCCGGACGTCCTCCTCTTGGACGAGCCGACGTCGTCGCTCGACCCGATATCGACCGAGTACGTCGAGGCGTTGCTGCGCGAGCTCGTCCCGGCGCTGACGTTCGTGGTCGTCACCCACAACCTCGGCCAGGCCCGCAGGATTTCCGACCACACGATGTTCCTGTACGACGGCCAGCTCGTCGAGCACGGGGCAACCGAGGAGCTGTTCGAACGGCCCAAGAACCCGCAGACCGAGCGGTACGTCACCGGACGGTTCGGCTGATCCGTCCCGAGACGCATCGGCGAGCCGCCGCGAGCGGCCGCTCGCCGGACAGCGCCACCTCTGCAGTCCCCCCAACCCCAACTCCAAGGAGGACCACGTGACTCGGAAGCTCCGAGCCAAGACCATCGTGCCGGCGATCGTCGGCACCGCGGCAATGGCCGTCGCGACCGTCGGCGGTGTGGCCGGCGCGTCGGGCAGGTTCCACGACGCGCATTCCAAGCGGTCCAAGGGCGTGAAGCTCATCGTGGCCAAGCCCGCCGGCGGGACCCTCAGCGAGGCAGGCAGCTCGCTGCTCTACCCGCTGTGGAACCTCTGGGCACCCGGCTACGAGGCCAAGTACTCGAAGGTGAAGCTCCAGACGGCAGCCGGCGGCTCGGGCAAGGGCATCAGCTACGCGATCGCGGGCACCATCCAGATCGGGTCGTCGGACGCGTACCTGTCGACAGCGGACAAGCAGCAGGACGCCACATTGGAGAACATCCCGCTCGCCATCTCGGCGCAGGAGATCTACTACAACCTGACCGGGGTGAACGCGCACCTGAAGCTGTCGGGCAAGGTCCTCGCCGGGATGTACGACGGCAAGATCACCAAGTGGAACGCGTCGGCGATCGCCGCGCTGAACCCGGGCGTCACCCTGCCGGACATCCCGGTCGTGACCCTGCACCGTTCCGACGGAAGCGGGGACACGTTCCTGTTCACCACGTACCTCTCCGACTCGACAAAGTCCTGGGCGAGCGAGGTCGGGTACAACACCACGGTGACATGGCCGAATGCTCCGGGCGCGCTCGGTGAGACAGGGAACTCGGGCATGGTCGCCGCCTGCAAGACGACGCCGGGATGTGTGGCGTACGTCGGGATCAGCTACCAGACCCAGGCGCTCGGAGACGGGCTGACCTACGCCCAGCTGCGCAACGGCAAGGGCCAGTACGTGATGCCGACCGCGGCCACCATCGCAGCCGAGGCGGCCGGGTACGCGAAGAAGACCCCCAAGACAGGGGCGATCTCGCTCATCGACGGGAAGATCAAGAACGGCTACCCGATCATCAACTACGAGTACGCGATCGTGTCGAAGAAGCAGTCCAGCCCGAACGTGGCCAAGACCGTGCGCTCGGTGCTCGAGTGGGCCATCAACCCGAAGGACGGGAACAATCCGAGCTACCTGTCCCAAGTCGGCTTCCGTCCGCTCCCGCTGAAGGTCGCGGACAACTCGTTCCGCCAGATCCAGGCCGTCAAGTAGGCCCGGGGGCGCAGAGGTAGGGAGATTGACGACCACGGAAGGAGCGGCGGGCCACGGGCCCGCCGCTCCTCGGCGTGTCGGGGAGGGGGCTCGCCCGCCCTCGCCTTCTTCGAGGGTGGCCGGCCGGCTTCGCGCCGGCGAGACAGGGGCGTGGAAGTGGGGGGCTCGGATCGCCGTGCTCCTCCCGTTCGCCGCGCTCGTGTTCGTCGTCGCGGTGCTCGCGGTGAAGGCCTACCCGGCGGTGAAAGTGAACGGGGGCGGGTTCTTCACCGGCTCTGCGTGGAAGATCGGCAGCACCTACGCACCGACCGTCCGAACGGGCGGGGTCGCGCATCCCCAGGGCTCGTCGTTCGGGGCGTGGCCGCTCGTCGCGGGCACGCTCCAGACGTCCGCGATCGCCGTCGTCATCGCCCTGCCAATCTCGATCGGCTGCGCGTTCGCGCTCACCGAGCGACTGCCTCGCTGGGTGTCCCGTCCCCTCGGGTTCGCGATCGAGCTGTTGGCCGGGGTGCCGAGCGTGGTGCTCGGCCTGTGGGGCGTCCTCACCTTCGGTCCCGCACTCTCGAGAACGCTGTACCCCTTCCTCGCGAACCACCTGCCGAACGTGCCCGTCCTGTCGTTCTTCAAGGGCACAGTCGGCCACGGGGAGGGGTTGCTCACGGGCGGACTTACCCTGACGCTCATGATCGTGCCGATCATCACGGCGACGACCGCGGATCTCTTCCGCCAGGTGCCGGCCCTCCCGAAGGAGGGCGCCGAGGCGCTCGGCATGACCGACTTCGAGGTGGCGAACCGGATCACGATGCGCTGGGTGCGCTCGGGGATCATCGGCGCGACCGTCCTCGGCCTCGGCCGCGCTCTCGGGGAGACGATGGCGCTCGTTCTCACGGTCGGCGCCATCTTCAAGATCGCACCCAACGTCTACTCGCCGATGTCGACGATCGCCGCTGCGATCGCGACCCAGCTCGACTCCTCGCTCACCGACGGCACCGGCTTCGCCGTCGCCAGCATCGCCGAGCTGGCGCTGGTGCTCGCGGTGATCTCGGTCGTCGTCAACCTCTGCGCCCGCGTGATCGTCACCCGCACGTCCGCGCTCGGCGGCCCCGTCGGCCGCGGGGTCTGAGGGAGCCGCGAGGATGCCCCGGGCCAGGCGCCGAGCCGTCTTCACGGTGCTGTTCCGTGCCGGCACCGTCCTCGCGCTCCTGCTCGTGCTCGCACCGGCCGTGTGGTTGCTCGCCGGCGTGATCGGGAAGGCGGCGCCCCACTGGCGGTGGAGCGTGCTTTGGACCAGCCTCCAGGGCGAGAGCGGCGGACTTCTCGGCCCGATCCTGGGAACGTTGATCCTCATGGCCGGGGTGCTCCTGGTCGCGGGCAGCGTCGGCGTGCTCGCGGGGGTGTACCTTGCGGAGCTGGCGAAGCCCGGACGACGAGGGAGCGCGGGCGGCACGTGGCTCCGCCTCGCGTCGGACGTGCTGTCGGGCTTCCCCTCGATCGTGCTCGGCTACGTCGGCTACGTCGCTCTCGTGGTGGGGCTCCACTGGAACTTCTCGCTCCTGCCGGCCCTCCTCGTGCTCTCGGTCATGGTGGTGCCCTACATCGCGAAGTCGACGGAGACTGCGCTACGCCAGGTGCCGACGACGTATCGCGAGGGCGCCGAGGCACTGGGGATGTCCATGGGCTACTCGATGCGCAGGGTGGTGCTCAGGGCCGCCGCGCCGGGGATCGTGACCGGTCTGCTCATCGCGCTCGCCATCGCCGGCGGCGAGACGGCACCGTTGCTGTTCACCGCGGAGTTCTCGAGCACAGTGTGGACAGGCGCGTTCATCCACGCCCACGGCTTCGGGTACCTGACGTACATCGTGTACCAGTTCTGGAGCTACCCGTCGCCGCACGCGAACTACCTGTCGTACGACGCGGGCCTGATCCTGATCGTCATGGTGCTCCTGCTGCTCGTCGCAGCACGGCTCATCGTGGCCCGGACGCAGCGGCACGCCGAGTCGCACGGGCGTTGACCTGCCCATCGGGGCAAGGGTCGCCCGGGGGCGCGAGTGGGAAGAATGCCTCCGTGGTTCACGCGGAGGGCACGGGCCGTCTCGTCACGGGGCCGAGCGCGCTTCGCCACGGCGCCTTCCTCCGAGACGACGGCACCACGCTCTTCAGTGTCTGGGCGCCGAAGGCCGAGCGGCTCGAGGTGGTTCTCGACGGAGCGGCGGCAGGCGTCCTCGAGCATGCCGGCGCCGGCTACCACACCGGCGTGTTCCCCGCGGGCTCGGGCACCCGCTACACCTATCTTCTCGATGGCCGCGGCCCGTTCGCGGATCCCGCCTCGAGGTCGCAGCCCGACGGCGTGCACGGGCCGTCGGAGGTCGTCGTGCGCCACCGCGCCGAGCGGGTCGAGGGGTGGCGTGGAATCCCTCGCGCCGCGCAGGTGATCTGCGAAGTGCACGTCGGGACGTTCTCTGCGACGGGGACGTTCGACGGGGTCGGGGGGGCGCTCGACCATTTCGTCGACGCGGGGTACACCACCGTCGAGCTGATGCCTGTGGCTGCGTTCCCCGGTGACCGGAACTGGGGTTACGACGGCGTGTTCCCGTTCGCGGTCCACTCCGGCTACGGGGGCCGGGAGGGTCTCGCCCGGCTGTGCGCCGACGCGCACCGGCGCGGGGTCGCGATCGTCCTCGACGTCGTCTACAACCACTTCGGTCCCTACGGCTTCGTGCTCGACCAGTACGGCCCGTACACGACGGACCGGTACGAGACGCCCTGGGGGAACGCCGTCAACTTCGACGGACCCGGGAGCGACGAGGTGCGGCGCTTCTTCGTGGAGCAGGCGCTGAGCGCCGTGCGCGAGCTCGGCGTCGACGGCTTCCGCCTGGACGCCGTGCACGAGATCGCCGACCGAAGCGCGGTGCCGTTCGTGGCCGAGCTTGCGGCCGCGCTGCACGCGGAGAGCCGCCGGCTCGGCCGGGAGATCACGGTCGTGGCCGAGAGCCCCGCGAACGACCCCGCGCTCGTCACCCCGCCAGAGGCGGGAGGGATGGGGCTCGACGGTGTCTGGAACGACGACTTCCACCACACGCTGCGCGTCTCGCTCACCGGACAGACGGACAGGTACTTCGGCGACTACCGCGGAGTGGCGGACCTCGCGACGGCCTTCACCGACGGCTTCGTCGTCGCGGAAAGATGGGCGCCGTCGCGCTCGCGGCGCCACGGCGCGCGTCCCCGCAGCCCGCTCGGCGGGGACCGTCTCGTCGTCTTCGCCCAGAACCACGACCAGATCGGCAACGGTGGGTACGGCCGGCGCCTCACGGCCGAACTGCCGCTCGACGCGCAGTTCCCCATCGCGGCGGCCGTGCTGTGCTCGGGATGGGTGCCGCTGCGCTTCATGGGCGAGGAGTACGGGGAGACCGCCCCCTTCCACTACTTCACCGACCACGAGGACCCCGCGCTCGCGGACGCGGTGCGCCGCGGCCGCCGTGAGGAGATCGGCCTCGCCGGCGAGGAGCCGCCCGACCCCCAGGACCCCGAGACGTTCGCAGCGTGCCGCCCCGACCGGTCGCTCGCAGCCAGCGGCGTCCACCGCGAGCTCCTCGAGTGGCAGCGCCTCCTGCTGGCGCTGCGGCGCGCCGAGCCCTCGCTCGGGAGCCTCGAGCCGGAACGATCGACATGCTGGTTCGACGAGCGCTCGGGATGTTGGGTGCTCCTCAGGCGATCGGCTCCGCTGCTCGGCGCACGGCCCGTCGCGGTCGCGGCGAACATGCACGACGAGCCGGCGACGGTGTGCCCGCCGGCGCTCGCCGGTTGCAGGATCGAGCTGCTCGCCTCGCACAAGGTGGAAGACGTCGTGCAGGTCGCAGACGCAGAGCGCGCCGTGGAAGGTGTGCGTGGCGCGGGCGGCGTGCGACTCTCGCTCGGTCCGTACGGTGTCCTCGTCGCCGCCGTCGTCGAAGAGGGTCAGGCGCCTGCGACCGGCGAGCACGGCACCCGGGCGGGCGCGCTCGCGCCCCTCCCGCGGTGAGCCTGCCGTGAGCCTCCGGCCGGGGCTCGGCGCCACGTACAGGCTGCAGCTGCGCCGTGAGCTGACCTTCGCCGACGCGGCTGCGGTCGTGCCGTACCTCAGCCGGCTCGGGATCGAGACGGTGTACCTCTCCCCCATCACCGAGGCCATCCCGGGAAGCCCCCACGGCTACGACGGGACGGACCCGACGAGACTGCGCGAGGAGCTCGGGGGCGAGGCCGGGTACGACGAGCTCGTCGACGCGTGCGCACGGCACGATCTCGGCATATGCGTCGACCACGTCCCGAACCACCTGGCGACCTGGCCGGGTGGTCCGTGGTGGCGCCAGCTCCTCGCCGAAGGGCCTGCCTCGAGCGTCGCCCCGGTCTTCGACGTCGACTGGGAGTCGGGCGACGGCAAGGTCACGCTCCCGCTCCTCGCCGGCGACCTCGATGCCGCGGTCGCCGGCGGCCGCGTCCGGCTCGAACGGCGCGGGGACGAGACGGTGGTGGTGGTCGGGGAGCTCGACCTCCCGGTGGCGGAGGGCACCAGCGCGGCGGACGTCGTCGAGGTCCTCGCTGCACAGCACTACCGGCTCGCGGACTGGCACGACCAGACCAGCCGGAACTACCGGCGGTTCTTCGACATCGACGGGCTGGTCGGGGTGCGGGTCGAGGACCCGGAGGTCTTCGACCGCACGCACGCGCTCGTGGTGGACCTCGCGCGGCACGGCCGGCTGTCGGCGCTTCGCGTCGACCACGTCGACGGGCTCCGGCGGCCGACGGACTACCTCGGGCGGCTCGCGGCGGCGACCGGCGTGCCGATCCTCGTCGAGAAGATCCTCACCGGCGACGAGCGGCTCCGCAGCGACTGGCCGGTGGTCGGGACGACGGGGTACGAGACGATCGACGACGTCGGTGGCGTCCTCGTCGACCCCCGGGGTTTCGAGCGGCTCGCGCAATTCGGGCAGAGTGACGGAGACCAACCGGTCGGACAGCTGACCGTCGAGTGTCGCCGGCTGGTCGCGGATGCTTCCTTTCCCGCCGAGCTGCGCCGCGCGGCAGCCCGACTCTCGGTCGACGCGGTGCCGTTCCGCGATCTCGTGACCAGACTCCCGCGCTACCGCACGTACCTCGACTCGGCGTCGGGCGATGGCGCGATCTCGCCGGAACGCGCGGGTTCGACGCTGTGGCACGAGCTCGACGAGACGGCGGTCTGGCGCTCGCTCCGCACACCGGGCGGCGAGGCAGGCGGAGATCTCGTCGACGCGCTGCTCGATCCATCGCAGCGCGACGTCGCGTTGCAGGTGCAGCAGCTGACCGGCGCTCTCATGGCGAAGGGCGTGGAGGACACCGCGTGGTACAGGCTGTGCGGACCGCTCGCCTTCTGCGAAGTGGGCGGCGACCCCGGCCGGAGCCGGCGCGACGCGCTCGATCGTTGGCACGAGCGCGCCGCAGCCAGGTCGCAGCGCGACGTCCACGGCCTCGTGCCCGGTACCACGCACGACACCAAGCGCGCGCAGGACGGGCGCAGCCGCCTCTACGCGCTGTCGGAGATGGCCGAGCCGTTCGAGGAGGGCCTGCGTCGACTTCGCGTGGGGATCGGGCTCGGGGAGGACGGTGGCGACCTGGCCTTCGAGACGCGGGTGGCAGCGCAACTCGCGCTCGGCGTGCTCCCGCCGCTCGGCGTGCTCCCGCCGCTCGGCGGTGCGGAGGCTTCCGACCACCCCGGCGCGTCGGGCGATGCGGGCGGGGCAGCGGAAGAGGTCACGACGCGCCTGGCTGCGGCGCTGACCAAGGGTGCACGTGAGGCGAAGCGCCGGTCGTCGTGGATCGCTCCCGACGAGGCGTACGAAGGCCGCCTGGGCGAGCTCGCCGAGACCCTGCTCCGCGATCACGGGGCGGTGCTCCGTGACTCCTTCGGCGTCGTGGCCGACGAGGTGGTGCGGCTCGGTGCGCTGAACAGCCTCTCGGCCGTCGTGCTCCGCCACGCGTGTCCGGGGCTGCCCGACTGCTACCAGGGCGACGAGGCGTGGAACCTCTCGCTCGTGGACCCGGACAACCGACGTCGGGTCGACTTCGAAGTGCTGGCGCACGCATTGGACGACGTGGACGGCGTGGCGGCCGGTGGCGGGGGCGGCATGGCGGGCCTCCGGCAGTCCTGGCGCGACGGGCGACTGAAGCTCCACGTGACCGCCGCCTGCCTGCGCGCGCGGCAGGGTCCCGGCGCCGCTGCCTTCGCGCCCGACGCGCCGTACGGGCGGCTGGCGGCGCGGGGACCGGCGGCGGGCTCGGTGCTCGCCTTCGCCAGGCGGGCATCACCGCGCTCCTCTGCAGCCTCCGGGGACGGGGGGTGGGCCGTGGCCGTCGTCACCCGCCTCGGCGGGAGGCTCGACGTCGAGGGGGACGACCTTCCGTGGGGACCTTCCTACGACGGCACGGTCGTGCCGCTCCCCGACGACGCGCCGTCCGTCTTCTCCGACGCCATCTCCGGTCACCGGGTCGCCGTGCGCGACGGTGCCGTCGATCTGAGCGACGCGTTCGCCGCCCTCCCCGTCGCGCTGCTCGTCGCCGGTCCCGGCTGAGCACGTTGGCCCGGGGTCGGCCGGACAACCGCCCCGCAAGGACGCGGGCCGATCCGGCCTGCGAAAGTCTCAGACGATGACGATCGAGGTCGCGGGCGCGCGGGGCGCGGCGGTCGTGGTGCGGGCGCCCGGGAACCGGGTCCGACGTCGCGGCGCGGAGACGCGCTCGGGCACGGATCGCAGCCGGCGCGCGCAGGCCGCGGCCGTCACGAGCCTCGTCTGCGTCGCTCTCCTCGTGTACGGCCTGCCCGCACTCGTCGGACATCCCGTCGTGCCGGGCGACGACCTCACGCAGAACCTCCCACTGCGTGAGCTCGTCGGCAGGGACCTGAGGGCAGGGACGCTCCCCGTGTTCGACCCGTACATCTGGAGCGGCGCGCCGCTCCTTGCGGGATGGAACGCGGGAGCGGCCTACCCGCTCACGTGGTTGTTCGCGGTCCTTCCGGGAGGTGCCGCCTGGACGGTGAATCTCCTCGCGGCGTCCGTGACCGCGGCCATCGGCTCGTATGCCTTCTTGCGAGCCTCGCGGCTCGGCGTGCTCGCGAGCTGGACGGGCGGACTCACCTTCGCCTTCGGAGGAGGGATGGTCGCCCAAGTGTCCCACGTCGGTCTCGTGATCGGCATGAGCTGGGTGCCGGTCGCGCTCCTCGCCGTCAGGCACCTCACCGATGAGAGGCCCGCGACGTCGCGCGCCGCGCCGGGGTGGAGTGCGGCGCTCGCGGCGTCGGTCGGCCTGATGCTCCTCGCCGGGGAACCCCGCGCCGTCACCGACGGCGCGGCGGTGCTCGTCGTGTACGCGACGTGGCGGGTGGTGCACCGGTTGCGCACCTCGACGAGGGAGGGAGCGGTTGCCGCGGCCGCGACGTGCGGAGGGTTCGTGCTGGGGGTCGGGCTCGGTGCGGTGCAGCTCCTACCTGGCCTCGCGGCCGTCGCCACCTCGCAGCGCGCGCACGCCACGGCGTTCCTTTTCGGCGCCGGCTCCCTGCCCGTCCGCTGGCTCTCCCTCCTCGGCGTGCCGGATCTACTCGGTGGCTCGGGCTCGTTTGGGGCGCCGACCTTCTTCGCCCGCTACAACCTCACCGAGGTCACCGGCTACGTCGGCGTCCTGCCGCTCGTCGCCGCCCTCGCGCTCTTCGCTCGCCTGCGCAGAGCGCGGCCTCTCCCCGAGTGGGTCATCTGGGAGGTGATCGCGGCGGCCGGGCTCGTCCTGGCTCTCGGCAACCACACGCCGTTGTGGCACGTCCTGTTCCACATCCCCCTCATGGGGGGCCAGAGGCTCCAGAGCCGGGGCATCCTCGCCTCGGATGTCGCTTTCGCCGTGCTCCTCGCGTACTGGATCGACAGCTGGGTGAAACCCGGAATGACCGCGCGCAGCGCCGGGCGGGCCGAACGTCTGCTCGGCGCCGCCCCGGCGCTTTGTGTGGTGGGACTCGTGGTTGCGGCATGGCTTCTCGGTCTCACCTTCTTCGACTGGCTGGGCGCGCGTGCGACGCCGACGCAGGTGAGGGGCCTCGACCCGTGGCTCGTGCCTTCCTTCGTCCTGGCACTCGGCGCGCTCGGCCTGCTTGCCGCCATGCACCGACTCACGCCGACCCAGCGCGGCCGGGTCGTGGCGGCTTTCGTCGTCGCCGACCTGCTCCTGTTCAGCGTGACGTCCGTCGTCGGCGTCGGGGTCGGCGTCGGGGTCGGCGTCGGGTACGTCGGCGTCGGGCCTGTTGGCGCACACGCGGGCGACGCACACGTTGGCGACGCACACGGGGCCGGCGGGGCGAGCCCAACGACATGGTTGCGCCCGATCGCATCGCTCCAACTCACCGGCCGTTTCGCCGTCTACGACCCCGGGCTGCTCGACGGTTCCGACTTGCGGAGATTGGGCGTGCCCGACACGAACGCCCTCGCCGGCACCTGGTCGGTCCAGGGATACGGATCCATCACCGACGGGCACTATGCCGCCGTGACGGGCGTCCACGGCGTCTCCGGGACAGGCCAAGACGTCTTCGCTCCCCGGGCTGCAGTGGACGGTGCCTTCGACGCCCTCGACACCCGAGCGGTCCTGACGCTCTCGGCGTACCTCCGGCGCAGGACCCGCAGCGGGACGAACCCCGCTGCGCGCGGCCCCGGCGTCAGGCGGCTGGCGGCGGGCGGACGCGCGACGTGGTTTCTAGGTACCCCGCTCCCCGTGCGCTCGGCGAAGGTGCGGACGGATGCGTACGGCGTAACGGGTGGAAACGTCCTGCCCGGATCGGTCCCGGTCAAAGTCGGACTGCTCACCGACCTCGGAACGGTGCAGTGGGGGCTCGTCGGTCGGACGCGCGGTTCGGACTGGCTCGCTCGCTGGTCGCATCCCGACGTCGCCGTCGGCGTCGTCGTCGTGTCCTCGGCCGCCGCTGGCATCGCGCCGCCGGTCGTGACCGATGTCCGGGGACGCGCCTACGAGCTCAGCGGCCCCCTCCAGCAAGCCATCGTGGCCCCACACTGGCGCTACGTCGGCGAGGACGGGCCGTTCGCAGTGTTCGGCGACCGCCGCGCGCGTGCGCCGCTCTCGTTGCGGGCGTTGCCCGGCCGATCCTTGCAGGGGACCGCAGTGCGCGCGATTTCGGGTCCCCGGCTCGAGCCGTCATCCGCCGTCGTATCTTCGCCGCACGGCGTGGACGTGGTGCGCGCCGTCGCCGCAATCCCCGGGTGGACGGCGTCGTGGGTCCCGACGGGGAGAACGTCGACCGCACGGACGACGGCGCTTCCTTCCCGGCCGCTCACCGTGCACCCGCTCGGCCCCGTGCAGCTCGTCCGGGCGCCCGCGGGACGGGGCATCCTCTCGTGGCGCTACGCGGCGCCCGAACTCTTCGCCGGTGAGGTCTTGTCGACCGTGTCGGCTGCCCTCGTCGCCGGAATGGCCCTCGCTCCCCTGCTCGCCGAGCGACGAAAGAGGGCCGCCCGCCGGGTCTAGCGGGGTCGGGGCGGGGTGGGCGCGGGGTCGGTGCGCCGGAGCTGCCCCCCAATCCCTACAGTGGGGGCAGTGGCCAAGAGCGCAGACTTCGTATTCCCGCGCAACGTCGACGACGAGCGGGAGTTGTACCTCGTCTGGCTGGACTTCCTCCGCGGGGCGGTGCTGCGCAACATCGAGGGCGTGAGCGACGAGGACGCCCACCGTCGCCCAGACGGGAAACTGCTGCCGCTCGCCGGCATCGTGAACCACCTCGTCGGCGTCGAGCAGCGCTGGATCGACGGCGGCATGCTCGGTGCCCCCGTGGCGCGACGCGACGAGGAATTCTTCCCGGGACCCGAGCTGACCGTATCCGAGGTCACGCGGGTCTACGAGGAGCGCGCGGCGAAGACGAACGAGGTCGTCCGGGGACTTCCGCTCGATGCGCCGAACGCTCGCGAAGAGAGGGCCACCCTGCGGTGGACCCTCCTGCACCTCATCAACGAAACGGCGCGCCACGCCGGTCACGCGGACGCCGTGCGCGAGCTGATCGACGGCGCGACCGGGGAGTGAGCGAATTGCGCCACGCGCTCTTCTTTCCCCCGTTCGGCGAGCTCGCGGATCCCGCGGTCGTCGTCCATGCGGCGGCACAAGCCGAACGACACGGCTGGGACGGCGTCTTCTTGTGGGACCACATGATCCGGCCTCCCGGTGACCCCCAGGAGCTCGCGGACCCGTGGATCCTCCTCGCCGCGATCGCCGCGTCCACCGACGCCATCCGGCTCGGGACGATGATCACCCCGCTCGCGCGCCGCCGGCCCCAGAAGGTGGCGGTTAGCGGGAAAATCGGCCGTGCGGCCAGGCCCGCGAGTATGCGGAATCCAGTGCTAGCGGGGGTTTGGG
>DAIRCY010000002.1:58379-69428 GCA_036796435.1 Acidimicrobiales bacterium | reverse complement strand
GTTGGCCGGCGAGACGGTCACCCTGGACCACCTCTCCGGCGGCCGCCTCGTGCTCGGTGTCGGGCTCGGCGTCAACAGCGGAGGCGAGCTCGAACGCTTCGGCGAGTGCACCGACGAACCCGAACGTGCGGCGATGCTCGACGAGGCCTTGGAGCTCCTCTTCGCCCTGTGGTCGGGCGACATGGTCCACCACCGCGGCGCCTACTTCACCGCGGACGGCGTGCGCTTCCTCCCGACCCCTATGCAGCGGCCGCGCATCTCCGTCTGGGGCGCAGCCGTCGGGGACCGGCGACGCCAGGGTCCGCTCAAGAGAGCGGCACACCTCGACGGCGTCTTCCCCGTCCGCGCAACGGTCGAGCAGTTCAGCGGCATCGCGGCCGAGCTGCGTGCGCTGCGCGGTTCGCTCGAAGGCTACGACCTGGCCGCCGAGGTGGCGGCGGGGGCCGACCGCTCGGTGCTCGCGGAATACGAGCGGGCGGGCGCGACCTGGGTCATGCACTCGCTCCCCCTCCATTCGACCGGGGAGGACCTGGCTCGGATCGTGGCACGACGGCCAGCCGGTCCCTGATTCTGCGGCGCATGGGGGCTGCACGTGACGTGACGGTGAACGGAGCGTGACCGGCTCGTGAACCGTGCGTCGTTCGGTCACTAAGGTCGCTCAGCGTGAGCGCAGATACCGAAGACAACGTGCTGCGCCTCTTCGCCCGGGTCACCGAAGCCCTCGCACGGGCCACGTGGGCGCTCCTGAACGCGGACACCGATCTCGGCCGGGCGGTCGTCGAAGACGACCAGGCGATCGACGGGGAGGTCCGCGTGGTCGAAGAAGGCCTCTGGCGCGAGCTCGATTCGATCATCGGCGCCTCCGAGCGCGCCCGTTCGAGGGTCCGGCTGCTCTTCGTGCTCTCCGAGCTCGAACGCAGCGCCGACCTCGCCGAGCACATCGCACAGCGCGCGGTGTTCGGGCTCGGCGGGGAGATGACCCCGGTCAGCCGGGGCATCGTCCAACGAATGTCTGAAGTGGCGGTAGAGATGTGGCGCAGCGCCGCCGAGGTGTACGCGGACGCTGCCTCGCACCCCGGCGCCGTCGACCTCTCCGAGACAGACGAGGAGCTCGACATCCTGCACGACCGGCTGACCGCGGAAGTGGCGAAGGGCTCGATGCCGCCCCCAGTCACCGCGCAGGTCACCTTGCTCGCCCGCTTCTACGAGCGTTTGGGCGATCATGCGGTCAACCTCAGCAGAAGGCTCGGGCCTGGCGGCGCATAGGTGCGGGCCACACGGCTGTGGGGGCGGTCAAATTGTCTGCAACCCTCTTTACTTCTTCGGGGGGATCATTTAAGCTGTCGGGCTCGGCCGCGAGCAGAAAGCGAGGTGACCACGATGGCAGGCGGAACCCTCAAGAGCCAGTCGCGTGGTCACGTCCAGCTGGGGACGGCCTTGCCCGCCGACGGCGAGCTTCCGGCCGCGGTGCGTATTTCTCCGATGCGCTGACCACGTCGCAGGACGCGACGTCGAGGCGGTAGCCAGGCTGAATCCTGACCGCCGCCGGCAGCCGGTTCTTCCACCGATCGTCGGTCGCGCCCGCGCGCCGCAGCCGCAGCGTCAAAAGGACGGTCGACCGTGCCGTCGGAGGGATCAACCCTTCCAAGTGACACCCAGAAACGCTCACCTCTCACAGCCAACGAAAGACGGAGTCCGACAATGAGCGCCGACTCGCTCTTCCCAGCGTCATCGACGAAAGACACGCTCGCCTTCTGCTGGCGGCAGGTCGGCCCTTACAAGAGGGGCATGGTCGCCGGCTGGGTCCTCACCATCTCTGCGACGTTGGTGCAGTCGGTCGCGGGCCCGCTCATCTTCGCAGCGCTCCTCACGAGAGTGGCTGCACTCCCACCACACGCGTCGTTCAGCGCGACCTTCGAGCCCCTCGTCATCGCGTACGGGGTCACCCTCGTCGCCGGAACGCTGCTTTGGCGCTGGGCAGGCTGGGTCGAGTGGGGCGCGTCGCTCGGCGCCTTCGCCCACGCCCTCGTCCGCGGGTACGAGCACCTGATCAGCCTCAGCCACCGGTGGCATTCCGATCGGCCCGCAGGCGAAGTCATCTCCACCCTCGAGACGTTCTCGTGGGCATTCGTCGACCTGCTCGACACTCTGAACTGGGGCTTCTTGCGCATCGGCGTCACCGTCCTGTCGGCGACGGTCGTGCTCGCCATCGTCGCGTGGCCAGTGGCGGTCGTGATGGCGGCGCTCGTCCTCGCGTTCTGCCTCGTGCTCAAGCACCGGATGGCCCTCGTGGTCGCCGCGGGGAAGAAGTTCTCCGACACCCACAGCCGTGCCACGGGAGTGCTCGCGGACACCATCTCGAACCTGACCACGATCCGGACCCAGTCGGCCGAGCCGCTCGAGGGCCGGCACGTCGAGGCACTGGTCGGTGAGACCGTGAAGGCGGACCTCGAAGCGCGGCGCATCTTCGCGACGACCCGGCTGCAGATGGAGGGTTCGCTGGGCCTGTTCAGCTGGCTCGCAATCTTGGTCGGCGTCGTGCTCGCGCTGCACCACTCGGCGGCCGCGGGGACGATCTACCTCATCTTGTTCTACGCGACGTCGGTGGTCGCCTCCATGGAGGAGTCCTTCGAGCACATCCGCAGCTCGTCACGCGGCCTCGGCCGATGCGCCAAATTCGCGGGAATCGCGTCGACGCCGCCTGAGATCGTCGACGTGGAGTCCGCCCCGGCACTCAGTGTCCCTGTCGGCCGTGTCGGGATGAGCCACATCCGGTTCAGCTACCCGGGTCGCCCCCCACTCTTCGACGACCTGACGCTGACGATCCAGCCCGGCGAACACGTGGGCCTCGTAGGCTCCTCGGGTTCGGGGAAGACGACGCTCACCAAGCTGTTGCTGCGATTCATGGACCTCGACTCGGGAGTCATCACCGTCGACGGTCAGGACATCGCGAAGGTCACCCAGGCATCGCTTCGCCGCCACATCTCATTCGTCCCGCAAGACCCGCAGATGCTCCACCGGACCATCGCAGAGAACATCTGCTACGGCCTCGAGGGGATGGACGAGCCGGACATGGACCTCGTGCGCGAGGTCGGAAAGGCGGCTCACGTCGAGGAGTTCGTACGCCGCCTTCCGGAGGGCTACGACACCGTGGTGGGCGAACGCGGCCTCAAGCTGTCGGGTGGCCAGCGTCAGCGCGTCGCGATCGCACAAGCCATGGCGAAGGGAGCGCCCATCCTGATCCTCGACGAGGCGACCTCCGCCCTCGACTCGGAGTCCGAGGTTCTCGTCCAAGAGGCGCTGTGGAAGCTGATGTCAGGCGCGACGGCCCTCGTCGTCGCGCACCGCCTCGCGACCATCGCGCGGCTGGACCGGATCGTCGTCATCGAGGAGGGCAAGATCGTGGAGCAGGGGTCGCACCGCGAACTCCTCTCCCTCGGCGAAGACGGCGTCTACGGCCGCCTATGGCGTCACCAGTCAGGTGGGTTTCTCGCCGCCTGAGAAGCCCCGACGGCGAGGGGGTGGGCGAGCGACCGCATGACGGCGGTCGCACCGGCGATCAGCCTCGCCCGGTCAGCTTGTCGCGTGCCTTGTCGACAGCCGCGGCGGCGAGCCCCACGGACTTCAACCCTCCCGCCTTGTCGGGTCCCTCGGGATGCGGCCGGGTCGGAGCCGACTCTTTGGCTGACTCGATCTTCTTCCCGAGCTCGGCGGCCTCCTCGGGAGTGAGCGCCGCCCGCAGGGCCGGCCACACTCGCGCCTCTTCGAACTCGATGTGCGCCAAACCCTCCTCGGAGAACTTGTGCACGAGCTCCGAGAACCCCGGGTCCCCCGGGGTCGCCTTGCGGAGCTTGTCGAGCAGCTTCTTTCCCTCGCGCTCTTGCGCGAGCGCGGTCTCGGCGAATTGGTCTCCCCCGGGGACGTGCTCGCGCACCGCGGGCCAGAAGTGCATCTCTTCCGCCGCCTCGTGCTTGGACTCTTCGATCACAAGCTGCTCCGCGAGCTCGCCGGCGTGCGCGCCCGCGCCTTCGAGCGCCGCGAGGATCCCCTTCACCTCCGCGTGGTCCGCACCGAGAACTTCGAACACGTCCGTCATGTGGGCTCCTCTGCTGGTCCGCACGCAACCTCCGTGGTTGCGCTGGGCTTGCGCCGGCTCTTCTCGCGCATACCCGAGCTGAGTGTGCTCAACCTGCAGCCGTTGTTCGCGAGAGACGACGTGCGTCACCCGACGGACTTTGTCGCAGGCCGTCTGGCCAGGGTCACGGTGGCGGACCTGTGCTTGCCGGCGGCGGTGACCCATCCGAGCTTCACTCGGCTGCCGGGCGTCCTCGAGAGGACGTCCACCCGGAGTGTCACAGGGGACCGCACCGGCCGTGTGCCGAACTCGGTGATCGTGTCCCCCTTCACGATGCCGGCCCTCGCGGCAGGGGACCCGGGGAGGACGAGGTCGACATAGGCGCCCGGCGTGGACGCGGGCGACGACGATGTCGCGCCAGCGCCGAGCCCCGACGCGGAGACTTCGACGCCGAGGAAGCCGCCACGCCCGGGGAGGGGCGAGATCCGCGCCGGCGGCCCGGCCGTATTGCTTCGTGCAGGGGCGGAGGTGGTCCCGCCCCAGACCGAGTAGCCCACGCCGAGCCCGAGCGCGACCAGCACGATCGCCGCCAGGACGGCCGCGATGACCGCCCAGGGGAGTGGACGACGACGTGTTCCCGGCACACCGGACGCGACGCCGACCTGGGTCGGAGCCCCGGACCAGCCATACCCCCAGCCGTACCAGGGCGGGCCGGAGGTCCAAGGAGGGGTTCCCGGCGGCGGCCCACCGGCCCACGGCGGCCCACTGGCCCACGGCGGAGCCCCACTGGCCCACGGCGGAGCCCCACCGGCCCACGGCGGAGCCCCTCCCCAAGGCGGGACCGGACCCTGCACGGGACCGGTCCCGAACGGGGGGGTTCCGAAGGGCGGCGTGGCCCCCGGAGGCGCTGTCTCAGGCAGCGTCCCGCCTGGCGGGGTGCCCTCGCTCGGCGGCCGGGAGGGACCAGGCTCCCGGCGCCACCAAGCGATCGCGTCAGCGTCGGGCGCCTGTTCCGGGCCGGTCGCAGGCGCGTCCTGAGGGGCGCCATCTGGACCCGGTGCCGCTCCGGGCGCCGCCTCGCCTGGGCTCCCGTCACCGGTCAGCTCCCCGCTGGGGCTTTCCGCCGGCCGTTCAGGGTCGGACATCGCCCGCCTCCCATCTCCTCGATCGCGTCGTCGCTCGGCTCGATTACACAGCCACCATCTAAGAAGGCCCGCAACTGGACCTAAGAAATGCCGAGGAATTCCCACATCGGGCGCACCCTTTCGTCTGCGGGCACGATGGGGCCATGACCACGCGGCATCCCGACCCTCCCTTCCACACCATCATCGAGCCGTTCCGGATCCACTCGGTGGAACCGATGCGCATGACGACGCGCGCCGAGCGCGAGGAGCGGCTCCACGCCGCGGGATTCAACCTCTTCGAACTGGCGTCGGATGACGTGATCGTGGACCTTCTCACCGACTCGGGCACGGGAGCGATGTCGGCGGAGCAGTGGGCGGGGATCCAACGGGGCAACGAGGCGTACGCGGGAGCTCCCTCGTACTACCGGTTCAAAGAGGCGGTGAACGAGCTGTTCCCGTTCCGCCACGTTCTTCCCACCCATCAGGGCCGGGCGGCGGAGAAGATCCTCTTCAGCGCGGTCGGCGGCCCAGGCAAGGTGGTCCCGAACAACATCCACTTCGACACGACGAGGGCGAACGTCGAGTACACGGGGGCGCAGGCGCTCGACCTTCCGATTCCCGAGGCACTCGTCCCGTCCTCGCGCCATCCCTTCAAGGGGGACGTCACAGTCGACGCGTTGGATCGGCTGCTCGCCGTCCGCGCGGCCGACGTCCCGCTCGTCATGGTGACCATCACGAGCAATGCCGGCGGCGGTCAGCCGGTCAGCATGGCGAACCTCCGTGCTGTGCGGGAAACGTGCGACAGGCACTCGGTCCCGCTGTTCCTCGACGCGTGCCGGTTCGCCGAGAACGCGTGGTTCGTGAAGACGAGGGAGGACGGCTACGGGGATCAGGCGGTGGCGGACATCGTCCGCGAGACTGCGTCGCTGGCTGACGGCATGACGATGTCCGCGAAGAAGGACCCTCTCGCGAACATCGGCGGGTGGCTGGCGTTGAACGACGACTCGCTCGCAGAACGTTGCCGGAGCCTCGAGATCCTGACGGAGGGCTTTCCGACCTACGGCGGCCTCGCCGGTCGGGACCTCGAAGCCATCGCCCAGGGGCTTCGCGAGTGCGTGCAAGAGGACTACCTGCGGTACCGGATCCGGTCCGTCGAATATCTGGGCGAGGCACTCGAAGGGGCAGGAGTCCCCGTGGTAGTGCCGTTCGGCGGCCACGCCGTGTTCCTCGACGCAGCGGCGCTCCTCCCGCACATCCCTCCGTTGCAGTACCCGGGGCAGGTGCTCGCCTGCGCGATCTACGAAGAGGGGGGCGTGCGGGCGTGCGAGATCGGCACCGTGATGTTCGGAAAACGTCCCGACGGCTCCGAGGAACCGGCCGCGATGGAGCTCGTGCGGCTCGCGATCCCGCGTCGTACCTACACCCAGAGCCACGTCGACTACGTCATCGAAGTGGTTCGCCGGGTCGCCGCGCGGGCGGCGGCACTTCGTGGACTGCGGATCGAGTCCGAACCCCGACAGCTGCGGCACTTCACCGCCCGTTTCTCGCCTGCGTAGCGGCGCAGCCGGGTCCCGGCGGGGACCGAGGGTGATCAGGGGATCGGGACGGTGACGTCGCCCTGCGCTGCGAGCAGCCGCTCCCACGTGTCGAAGGTCCAGCAGAACCTCCCGCCCACTCCCCATGACGGACCCCAACTGTTCCACAGGTAGACCAACCGGCTCGCGGCGTCGATGCCGTCGGCGACGAGCTCGTGGCCGCCGCGCACGGTCGCACCGGCGTTGATCTCGACGATGCCCGTCGCCGGATCCGGTGTGTCAAAGCTCGTATACCAGTCGACGCCCGTGATCACCGGGCGCTGGACCAAAGCGAGAAGCGCGTGCTCGATTCCGAATGCGTGGCCGTATGAGCTGATCCAGCCGAGGTCCGCCGCCGCCCGGCACACCATGAGTCCGGTGCCACCGGGATCGTTGGGCGGGTACGGCTCCCCTTCGAGCGCGGTCTCCTTTTCGTACAGCGTGACGGCGTCGTCTTCCGTATAGGTCTTGCCGCCTGCGTCGTCCGGCGCCGAGTCGAGCGCCCCGCACAGGGCGTTCGCCGTGCACGAGCCGATGTTGCCCTGGTTGAGGGGGAGCCCGCGAGCCGCATGTGTCACGCTCACGACGGCGGGAGCCGCCGCGGCCGGGTAGTCGAAGGAACGCGGGTCGTGAAGGACGTGGCGACCGAGGCGCCGGCCAGGGACCACGCGTTCTTCGATACGCCGTTCGACGAGCTCGCCCGACACTCCCGTCCTCCCCTCGAAGTGCGGTGACATCCGCGAGCAGCGCCCCGCAGGAACCTCCTTGCAACGCCAACCGAGCGTAGGCGCGAAATCACTGGTCAATCTCCGGGGTCTTTGCCGCTCATGCCCTCATGACCTCACGGGCGTCTATCGCGAAGAACGTGACCAAACGGCGCTCCGCACGTGTCTCGTGGCCGATGGAAAGGGGCTTCCGGCCCTGTGGAAAGCACGAGGCGCGAGCCCACGTTCCGGGTGTGGTGATCGACACAATCCAAATGGCGGGCGTCCCTGACCCAGCGGAGCGAGCAAGAGCATCCCACGAGGCTCTGCGCGCTCTTGACGTGCAACGTGGCGAGCTGGTGGCGATCCGGCGGGGGGCGGTAAGGGAGCTGCGCCAGGCTGGCTGGAGCTGGCAGGCAGTGGCGACGTTGCTCGGCATCCACCGCAATCGCGCCGCTCACCTCCTCGACCCCTGATCGATAGTCAGCATGGTCGGGGAAAGTGACCAAAGGCCCTGTAGCTAGGCAGCTACGGGGTCGACGCTGGAGTCATGGCGCGCTCCGCCGACACCGTGTTCGTGGCGGCCAGCGCTGCGTCTGAACCTGGGCCGCTGGTCGCAGCCGACGACGAGATCACGTGGCGGTCCGGCTGGGTCCGTCTCCTCACCGGCCAGCCCTCCCGGCACGGCAGACCGGCAGCCGGCGCCTGCGTTGCACTCCTGGTTGGCGCCTCCTGGGTCGCCGTCGTGCTTTCCGGCGGTCGCGCCCCGGAGCTGGCGGACCTGAGCTACGCCGCGGCGGTGCTGGCCGGCCTGTTCTTCGGGGTTCCTGGTGGGGCTGCCGCGGGAGCCGCCGCGATGCTGCTGGCCAGCCCCCTCGGTACGCTCGATCCCAACCTTGGGTGGCTCAATCACGGCTTGGTCGCGATCAGCCTCGGGACGCTGGTGGGCATGCGAAGCGTGGCGCTCGAACGAAGCCACGAGCGGACCAAGGATCTTGCTCTGCGGCTGTCGAGCACCTACCAGAACACGCTGCACCTCATCGTCGAGGCGATCGAGCTGCGTGACCCGATCACCGCAGGCCACTCCTACCGGGTCGCCCTCAACGCCCGAACTATGGGCGCATTGGTCGGGCTGACCGACAGCGAAGTGGACACGCTGTACTGGGCGGGGCTGCTCCACGACGTCGGCAAGATCGCCGTCCCAGAGACGATCCTTCAAAAGCCGGGAAGTCTCGACGAGTCGGAGTGGATCCTGATGCGGGATCACCCTCGTCTGGGTGCACGTCTCATCACCGATGCTTCCGAGGAGTTCGCCCCGATCGCGGACGCCGTCGCGGCTCACCACGAGTCATGGGACGGCTCGGGCTATCCCGACGGACTGGCCGGCGATGCGATCCCCAGGCTGGCGCGGATCCTCTCGATCGTCGACGTGTTCGAAGCCCTCACCTGCGCACGGCCATACCGCGAGCCGCTCGACCGAACCACAGCTCTCACCTACATAGAGGAGCACTCCGGCACCAAATTCGATCCAGACCTCGTTCACGCCTTCGAACGAGCACTCCTCCAGGGAGCGATCGTCGTTGCCGACCCAGCGGCGCCGTCGGTTCGTCCACTGAGTGACAAGGCCCCGGCGCTGTAGCTCTGGCACCGGGCAGTCGGCGACGCAGCTCACGCCGAATATCTACGAAGTCTCACGACGGGTCTCCGATGTCTCGCGACATCACAAGTGCGCGCTCGGAGGGATTCGAACCCCCAACCTTCTGATCCGTAGTCAGATGCTCTAGTCCGTTGAGCTACGAGCGCGTGCTCGAAGCGAGCACTCCACTTTACCCGGACAGCGGAGGTCCCCCGGCCGGCACGGTGGACCTGGAGCGTCGGCTCGGGTGGATCAGACCCCCATGTGCTTGCGCTCCCAGAGCTTGATCCCGCCGAGGATGCCCGCCGTGTTGTCGACGATCGTGGCCCTCGAGGCCACTGCGCCCAACTCCTCCAGGTCCACTCGACGGGCGTTCCCACCGCCGATGAAGAGGTGGTCGAAGAAGAAGAGGCCGTCCAGGTTTGCCACGGCTTTGCCGACGCGTCTCCTCCAGCGCTGTTCGCCGATCTCCTTACGGGTGGGTTCTCCCAGCTGCTGGTTGTAGGTCTCCCCCTTGCGGAACGGCTGGTGGGCGATCTCCATGTGCGGCAGCAGGGCGCCGTCGAGGAAGACAGCGGTGCCGAAGCCGGTCCCCAGGGTCACCACGAGCTCGAGACCCTCTCCCGTCGCGACCGCCAGTCCCTGCACGTCTGCGTCGTTGGCCACCCGGGTCGGCTTGCCGGTCACGTTCTCGAGGCCGGCGGCCAGGTCGAAACGGGACCAGGCGGCTTCGAGACCCGGATCGACGGGGCTGCCCGGCCCAGCCTTGGTCACGAAGTGCGGAGCACTCAAGACGACGCCGTTTCGGACCATGCCGGGGAACCCCGCAGAGACACGGTCGGCTTCGGGCAGCTTCGCGACCAGCCGTTCGAGCTTTTCGAGCAGGCTCCCGTCGCCCGAGGGGGGCAGGGGATAGGTGGTCGGGGCGCGCACGCGGGGGGCGACCATGGTGCCCGAAGCGTCGAGGACGGACGCCTTGAGGCCGGTCCCGCCGATGTCGATGGCAAGGGTGTGCGGGCGGTCCGCCGAGCGCACCGCTTCCGTCGTCACGGGCGCGACTGTAACGCCGCATGCCGCTCGCTCTTGGGCGGGCGGAAGCGCCTGCGCGCCGCGCCGCCGTCCACCCTCGGCGCCCCGCTGCCGGAGAGTGCGGTGACCTGCCGCGCGCGCAGGCCAGGGTCCGCGAACCACGGCCGGAGCCTCACCCGCGCCGGCGGCAACGCACCGTACAGGAGCACCGCCTCACCCTTGGGAAGGCGGCGGAGGGTGTCGGGCGGGAGAAGCGGGCGGACCTGCGAGGAAGTCGTCACCGACCGCGCGCCGCGCGCGCCGTGAGTGACCGAAGGCATCACGAGCTCCTGGTCCCCTGCGAGGTGACTGGCGAAGTCGAGCGTCCCCGGATCGGCGATCCCCGGGAGGAACAGCTTCGCCAGGTGGTTGTTGATGACCGTCGCCGCGCGCTCCCCGTAGCGAGCTCGCACCTGGGCGAGGTCCTGCCAGACCGTGACCAGCTGGACGCCGTGGCCGGCGCACGTGGCCGCGAGGCCGTCGAGCTCCTTCAGCGGCGCGATGTTCGCCGCTTCGTCGAGGACGACCAGAAGCGGTGGATCGAGTGGCGCGGCGCGGCGCGCGCATGCGGCGAACGCCGCGTGGATCGTCTGCGCCACCAGAGCGGCGAACAAGCCGCGCAGTCGCTGCTGGTCGTGCGCCGGCGCGCACACGTACAGCGTGTGGCTTCCGCGGACGAGCGCGTCGGGATCGATCGGGTCAGCCGTGGAGCTCCCTTCGGTTTCGCCGTCGCCCACCTCGAACCCCGTCTGTCTGCCGGCGACGGCACGCACCCCGTAGGGAGGGGTGTCGTCGAGATGCCGGCGGGGCGCTCGCTCCTCCGGCTCGGCGAACGCCTCCGGCGGCGGGCAGGCGCAGACCAGGTTGC
>DAIRCY010000002.1:56191-58369 GCA_036796435.1 Acidimicrobiales bacterium | reverse complement strand
GGCGAACGGCTCGAGCACCGTCTCAGCGGTCGTGTACACGGCGGACCTCTGGCGCTCGTCGCGCAGCCAGGTAGCCCTCGCCGCCTGCAGCGCCTGGGGCGAGCCGGCGTCGTGGAGGGCGTCGAGCACCTCTTCGGTCTCTTGGGTGTCGACCCAACGCACGACGTCTGTCATCGTCCTCCCCGAGACGGCCGCCGCGTAGAGGAGGGGTGCCAAGAGCTTCGTGGCCGTCGCGTACCAGAACTCGCCGTCTGCCGTGGTGCCCTCACCGCGTGCCGCTTCGGTGAGGTCGGCTGCCACCCGACGTGCGAGCGGCCACGTGCGCGCCGCGTGGACCGGTGACCAGGGGCTCGGCGGCAGACCCGTGGTTCCCGCCGGGTCGAAGCACCACACCGTCCCGCATCGTCGGCGCCACGCGAGCGTGTCGCGGACGAGGTCCGTCTTCACGCTCGCCGCGAGGACCGGCCCCTCCCATCCGAGGATCGCAGGCACCGCGAGCGCGGTCGTCTTGCCGCTCTGCGTCGGACCGATGACCGCAACGGACTGTGCGGGTTCCGCCGCGAGGACGCGGCGGAGAAGCACGCCGCCGCCTGCGTGGCCGAGGACCAGCCTCCCTCGCCGAGACCCCGTGCACACGAGCGACCGCAGGTCGGTACGGCGAGCCCATCGGGCCCCCTCCCCGCGCGCCTGGGGTCCCGGCGTGGCGAGAAACGAGCCCAGGATGCCGGCACCCCGGGGCTCGGCCGCACACGGTCGTCGGGCGGCGAAACGGCCCCGGGTCGCGGGCGACTCGGGGCCCGAGCGGCGGCCGTGGCGTCCGAGACGGGCGGAAACCAGGACCGCCCCCACTGCGCCCGCCGCGAAGAGAAGGCTCTCATGACCGGTCACTTCGGTGCCGCCCTCATCGCCGCGTCGGTGTCGACGATGTGCCGCTCCGCCCTCCCCACGACGTGCTGGACGAGAAAAGACCGCCGGCCCACCTTCCACAACGCGGTTCCCCGCCGGAGCTGCGGGACGACATCGGCCTCGGTCTCGGACAGCGACAGCACCTCGCGTGCGGCGCCGACCTCCCCGGGCGCCTGGCCATAGATGACGCGCGTTTCGGAGTCCGCCAGCAGGCCGCTCGCGAGAAAGGCCTGCTCGGACCCGACGGCACCGACCGCGTGGAGGTCCGAAACCCGGTGGAGCACCGCCACGTTCGCCACGCCGTACGCCCTCGAGAGCTTCCAGGACGCCTGGAGCCACCGCGCGACCGCGAGGTTCGCCAGCACCGCCCACGCTTCGTCGACGACCACGAACACGTGCCCGCTCCCGCTCGCCGCGGCCTGACGCGCGAGGGTCGCCTGCAGCCACGCCGTCGCGCAGGCCATCAGGACGCCGAGGGCCGGCGAGTTGTAGAGGGCGGACAGATCGAGCGCGACGAACGTGCCTGTGAGGTCCAAACCATCAGACGTCGGTCCGTCGAACATGCCTCGCAGGTCGCCGTGCACCAGCCTGCGCAGCTCGAGCGCGACATCGCGGCCGTCCTCGAGCAACGTGGCACGGTCGGTGCGGACACTCGCCGCGCCGTCAGGGCTCGGCTCCAGCAGGGCATCGACGACGCAAGGGAGCGTGGGCGCTCCTTGGAGACCGGCGGCCTGGGCGAGCGCGAGATCGGTCGCCGTCCGCTCACGAGGAAGGAGATGCCGACCGAGACAGGCGGACGCGAGCGATGCCAGCACCTCAGCCTGTCGCCGACGTGCTCCGCTCGGCGGGATCACCGCGTCTCCGGAGTCTTCCTCTGCCGGTCCGGGGTCGAGCGGATTCAGCCGAACGGGACCGCCGGGGCGGAGCGCAACCGGCCGCGCTCCCCACGCGGCTGCCAGCGCGCCGTATTCGCCCTTCGGGTCCACCACCCACGCTCGCCGTCCGAACACCGCCTGCCGCCACAGATAGGTCTTGACGAAGGCGCTCTTCCCCCGGCCGATCTGCCCGAAGACGATCATGTTGGGGTTGGAAAGGATCCCGGCGGCGTAGAGCTCGAACGGGTCGTGGACGAACGAGCCACCGAGCATGTCGCGTCCCACGAGCACACCGCGGTGTCCGAGGCCTGCCTCGGTCAGGAGCGGATACGCGGCACCGAGGTGGCGCGTGGTCACCTGGTGGGCAGGGACGCGCGGGCCGGTGCGGGGGTTCAGC
>DAIRCY010000002.1:41302-56181 GCA_036796435.1 Acidimicrobiales bacterium | reverse complement strand
CCGAGAAGGCGCGGATGGCGAAATACGCCCCGAGCGCCGGCCAGCGCTGGCACTTCTTCGTGGACCACTGCGGGGCCGGGGGGGCCGGTGCGGGGGTTCAGCATGGCCCCCGGCTCTGCTCATTCGGGCGACCGAGACGGATGGTGCAGGTTCGCCCCACGGAACTGAAAGGTCGCTCCGCAAGAGAGCGCTGCGCGCAAACTTGCCCTGACCGGGACGGGGCGTGTGCCCACAACAGGAACCGCAGTAGATGGTTATCGCAAGCTGACCGCTACCCCTTTCGCGGGAGGCAGAATGGGTGGCGGCCTTTCTGGCTGCGTGCGAGCTCGGGGTCGACGGCATAGAGTTCGACGTGCATCAGACGGTCGACGGTCACCTTGTCGTAATGCACGACTACGACCTCGCTCGAACCACCGATGGGACCGGCTTGGTGCATGAGCGCCAGCTTTCCTACGTGCGATCCCTCAGCGCCGGCGGCTGGCGAGGGGAGCAGTTTCGTGACGAGCAGGTTCCACTTCTCGAAGAGGTCCTGACTCTTGCTGGGGTCGCGTTCGAAC
Source organism: Acidimicrobiales bacterium (assembly GCA_036796435.1). Classification (GTDB taxonomy): domain Bacteria; phylum Actinomycetota; class Acidimicrobiia; order Acidimicrobiales; family RAAP-2; genus JAJYVT01. Next base: position 55,624 of record DAIRCY010000002.1, on the reverse strand, counting down.
TCGAGGTGAAGGGACTACCGACTGACGCACTTGTGACAGGTATCGCCGCTGCTGTCCGAGCTGTGGGTGTTTCGGGCAGTGTCAAGTTCACGGGTCACCATCTGCCATCACTGTCCAGGTTGCGGGCTCTCGTTCCGGAGGCCCGGTTTGGCCTCTTCGTCCCCCCGTTCCAGCCCTGGATGAGCGATCATCTTTACCGACAGACTGTCTCGGCATTTGGCTCGTTCGACGAGTTCGACGTCATCCAGTGCCTTGCCCTTGCTGCCGAAGCTCGATGTCGACAGCCTTCGCAAGGCAGGCTTCGAGGTGCTGACGAACTGCCTGGACCATGACGACATCGAGATCGCTGTGCGGAGCGACGTGGACGTGATCTGCTCGGACGACCCGGGGCGTGTACTGGCGGCGTTGGACCGTTGCTGCTCAGCTACAGAGCACCGGCAGATACAACAGTGAACCCGAGACGTGCGGTGATGTTGCTCGTCGTCACCGCCGACGGCAGGCTTCTCATGCACCTGCGTCAGGACAAGGTGGGTGTGCTGCAACCCGGCTGTTGGGCTGGATTCAGCGGCGCTGTCGAGCTGGACGAGTCTGCCGAGGAGGCGCTCCAGCGCGAACTTCTGGAGGAGCCCGGGTGGCGGCCGATCGCGGTGCAAGCACCAACTCGGAGCTGCGAGGCCGCTTCAGACATGCAGACCCGTTGATACTTGCTCGACTCGTCGGTCGACTTCGCAATCGCGATGCCCCGTCCAGCGAAGGAGAACCCCGGTCCGGGCTCCCTCATGCGTCGAGGGCGGACCGCAGGCGGCCGAGGCGCCCGCGATCGAGGGAGTACCACACCCACTTGCCGCGGCGCTCTCCGTGCACCAGCCCGGCCTCCCCGAGGATCTTCAGATGGTGGGAAACCGTCGGCTGGGACCTGCCGAGGGGACCCACGAAATCACAGACGCAGACCTCCCCTCGGGCTGCCGAGGCGAGCATCGAGAGCACTCGCAGGCGAACGGGGTCGGCCAGCGCCGAGAAAGCCCGAGCAAGTTCGGCAGCTTCCTCGACGGCGAGGGGGGCCCCCAGGATCGTCGGGCAGCACCCCGAGACCTCGGGGACCTCCATGCTGGCGCTGCGCTTGTCCATGGCTCCTCCCATTGACCCATTGACAGTTGCCAATGCATCGGTTAAGGTCGATGCATCGATCAACTCCGATACTAGCTGGAGGGTGCCATGTCCAGGGTGCAGCTCGCGCTGAACGTCGCCGACCTCGACGAGGCGGTGTCGTTCTATTCCAAGTTGTTCACGTCGGAGCCGGCGAAGCTGCGGCCTGGGTACGCCAATTTCGCGATCACCGACCCGCCGCTCAAGCTGGTCCTGATCGAGGACGCATCGAAAGAGCCGGGGTCGCTCAACCACCTCGGGGTCGAGGTCGAGAGTGCAGCCGAGGTCGGCGACGCGACGCGACGCCTCGCCGCCCTCGGCCTCGAGACTGCGGTCGAGGACCAGGTCACTTGCTGCTACGCGCTCCAGGACAAGGTCTGGGTGCAAGGACCGGGCGGTGAGCCGTGGGAGGTCTATACGGTGCTCGCCGACGCCGAGATGCCCAGTGAGCCGTCCGGACGGCCGAGCGAGGAGGCGGTCGGATGCTGCACCTCGAGGCCGGACTCGACGGACCACGCCTTCTCCCCGGCCTGCTGCTGAGGGGCCGTCCATCTGCCCATGGGAGAACACAAGCTGACGCGTCGGCTCTTGGCCGAATTTCTCGGCAGCGCGTTCTTGGCGGCGGTCGTCATCGGCTCGGGGATCGCAGCGCAGCGGCTCTCGCCGGGTGACGTGGGACTCGAGCTCTTCGAGAACGCGGCGGCGACCGCCGCCGGGCTGTTCGCGATCATCTTGATGTTCGGACCCGTGTCGGGTGCCCACCTGAATCCGGTCGTCTCCTTCGTCGACGCAGCCTTCGGTGGCCTCAGGTGGCGCGACGCCCTCGCTTATTTCCCCGCGCAGGTCTTCGGGTGCGTCGGTGGCGCGATCGTGGGCAACCTCATGTACGGCGCCGCGGCGGTGAGCTGGTCGACGAAGCACCGCGCGAGCGGTGCGCACTTCCTTTCGGAGATCGTCGCCACCCTCGGTCTCGTGCTCGTCATCTTCGCCCTCGCGCGCAGCGGAAGGGCACGCATGGCGGCGTCGGCCGTCGGTGCCTACATCGGTGCCGCATACTTCTTCACCAGCTCCACGAGCTTTGCCAATCCCGCGATCACCGTCGGGCGGATGTTCTCCAACACCTTCGCCGGCATCGCCCCGTCGTCAGCACCCACGTTCATCGGCGCCCAGGTGCTCGGCGGCCTCCTCGCCTTCGCCGTCATCAAGGCGATCTACCCGAAAGTCTCTCCCGCCGACGCAGCCGAGGTGGTGTTTCCACACCACGACCTCGAACAGGCGAGCGCCGTCGTGCCGCCGCACCCGAAGGAGGGGACCTGAAGTCCCGCTGGACCGTCGCGGCCGAGATCATCGGCGTCCGGCAGCGGGCAGACCGACCCGCCTGCGTTCTCCAGTTCACCAACTTTTCGCCTGTCGTTCACCTGACGATTACCTCCGGATAAGGAGCCCGTCATCTGGACGGGCAAGAGTGGGAGCGGTTCGATGACGGCTCTCGAGCAGCAGACGGCGGATTCTGGCGTCCCCGGCCCTGTGGCCGGCTCCCCGCCACCTCCCGTGGCGGTCGAGCACGTCCTCGACGCTGCCCCCCTCAGCCGGTTCCACCGGCGAGCGGTGATCGTCTCAGGGGTCGGCTTCTTCACCGACGCCTACGACCTCTTCGTCATCTCCACGGTCGCGGTGCTCGCACAGGCTCAGTGGCACCTGAGCACCGCCCTCACGAGCTGGGTCACGGGCGCGGCGATCCTCGGCGCGTTCGTCGGAGCCCTTGTCTTCGGGCGGCTGGCGGACCGGGTCGGTCGCCGCGCCATCTACCTCGTCGTCGCCGTGGTGATGATCGCCGGTGCCATAGCGTCGGCCGCGTCGCCCGACGTGGGGTGGCTGATCGGCGCACGCTTCGTCCTCGGGCTCGGCATCGGCGGTGACTACCCCGTGTCCGCCGTCCTCATGAGCGAGTATTCGAACCGGCGGGACCGCGGCAAGCTCGTGGGGCTCGTCTTCTCGATGCAGGCGGTGGGACTCGTCGTCGGGCCCCTCGTCGCAATGACCCTCCTCGCCTCCGGATTGAGCCACGACCTCACGTGGCGGCTGCTGCTCGCGCTGGGCGCGGTGCCGGCCGCCTCGGTGATCTACATGCGCTCCAAGATGCCGGAGTCTCCGAGGTTCCAGGCGCAGGTGCGCGGGCGCAGCAGCTTGGCGGTGGCGCAGCTCGACAAGTTCACCGGCGGGGTGCTCACGGCGCACAGCGTCACGTCATCGGCAACCGCCACCGGCACACGCAGTTCGCCGAGCTCCCTCGCCAGCTCCCTGTCATCGCAGCGATCAACGGTCCTCGCCTTCCTCAGAGACCGGCGGATGCTCCGTCTCGTGATCGGTACGGCAGGCTCGTGGTTCCTCTTCGACTACGCCTATTACGGCAACACGCTCTCTCTTCCCGCGATCCTCCACAGCGTGGACGCCACAGCCACGCTCATCCAGAAGCTCGCCCTCACCCTGGCCCTCTTCGTGATCTTCGCAGTCCCCGGCTACCTCCTTGCCATCTACAAGATGGACCGGATCGGTCACCGGCGACTGCAATTCATCGGTTTCGCCGTCATGGCCGTCGCCTTCATCGCGCTCGGTGCGATCGGCCCGCTCACCTCCGTGCTCGGCGCCTTCATCGCCGTGTTCGGCATCAGCTATTTCTTCATCGAGTTCGGGCCCAACACCACGACCTTCGTCCTGCCTTCGGAGGTCTTCCCGACCCGGGTGCGCACCACGGGGCACGGGATCGCGGCGGGCATCGGGAAGCTGGGCGCCTTCATCGGAGTGTTCCTCGTCCCGGTGCTCCAGACCGGCATCGGACTCCGAGGGATGCTCTTCGTCGCCGGGGCCGCCTCGGTCGTAGGTTTCCTGGTGACCCGCCTCATCCCCGAGCCGGGCGGCCGCAGCCTGGAAGAGGTCTCGGGAGGCGGCTGAGCCGTGGCAGGAGGCTGAGCCGTGGCAGAGGTCGTCCTGTTCCACCACATCGCGGGTCTCACCGACGGCGTCTTGGCGTTCTCCGACGAGTTGCGGGCGAGAGGCCACGCCGTCCACACGCCCGACCTCTACGACGGCAGGAAGGCCGCCAGCATCGAGGAGGGTCAGGCATTGCTCCAGGGCATCGGCGGCGACGTGATCGACGCGCGGGCCGACGCCGCCGTCGCCGACCTCCCGGCCGGCGTCGTCTACGGGGGGTTCTCCCTCGGTGCGGCGACCGCTCAGCGTCTGGCGCAGACGCGTGCCGGCGCGAGGGGCGCGCTCCTCTACGAGGCGTGTGTCCCCGTGACGGGCGAGTGGGCGTTCGGGGCCTGGCCGCCGGGCGTCCCGGTCCAGATCCACGGGATGGACCGCGACCCGTTCTTCGGCTTGGAGGGCGACATCGACGCAGCGCGAGAGCTCGTCGACACGGTCGGCCCGGAGCTCGCGGCACTCTACGTGTACGCAGGCGACCGTCACCTCTTCACCGACAGCTCGCTTCCGTCATACGACCCGCAGGCCACCAGCCTCGTCCTACAGAGGTCCCTGGAGCTCCTCGACCGGATCGGGTGACGCGCTCCGGACGTGGCAGGCTGACGCCGACGGTGCGTCTGTGCGGAAGGAGGACCGTGACCGAGGAGACGTCCGGCACACGCCCAGCGGCTCCGCCCTCTGGCCGGAGGAACCCGGTCGCCAAAGAGGACGCTCCCTCCGGCGTCGACCCTGCCACAGAGGTCCTTCCTGACCAGGGGGTGGGGCCGGCCGAAGACGCTGGTGCGCTGCGAACGCAGCGCCACGTCCTCGACGGTCTTCGGCGCGAGGCGGCTGCCGGTGCGGCTGCCGGTGCACGATTGGGGGGCGAGCTGGGTCATGCCGCAGAAGCGATAGCGCTCGAGATCGTCCCCACCCCGCTCCACGGATCGCGGGCACTCGTCGGCCATGTGCTCGGCATGCACCTCACGATCCACGCCGGCGGGCTGCACGGGCCGCGTGAAGCCCCCTCACTCCTCTACCTTTTCCACGATGCGGTCGCGATCCGGCCAGCGGACGACGCTCCGATGTCGACGGTGCCGGTGTTCGGGTTGCACATGCTCCTGCCACCCCTGGCGATCGCGCGCTGGGTCTACAAAGCAAGCCGCGTCGAGCACGCGAACCTCGATCTGGTCGAGGACGTCCAGCGTTTCTCCGACTCGCTCGCGAAGTGGACCGTCGACGAATTCTCCGAGGCAGACGCCAAGCTCGAGGTCCACCGGGTCGCAGACATCGCGGGACCCCTCCACGTGTACGAACATCTCGGGTTTGCGAACATCTCGATCCCGGTCGTGCAGGGGCGACCGGTTCACCTGAAGAGCGCGCTGCCGGTGACGTCTGACGCGTTCGTGAAGTTGTGGCAGCTCTTCGCCCTCGTGTCGTGGCCGAACGGGTTCAGCACGGAGGTCCCCCTCGCAGTCTCGGAGTCCGGCGGAGGCTGACTCGATGCCCAAGATCACGCCGTTCCTGTGGTTCGACGACCAGGCGGAGGACGCCTCGAACTTCTACGTCTCCGTCTTCCCCGGCTCGCGCATCGTCGGCGTGACCCGATACGGCGAAGGAGGCCCAGGCCCCGCGGGTTCGGTGATGACGGTCCGCTTCGAGCTCGCCGGCGAGGAGTTCGTCGCGCTCAACGGCGGTCCAGCCCACTACGGGTTCGACGAGTCGATCTCGTTCGTCGTCGACTGCGAGAGCGAAGACGAGGTGGACTACTACTGGGACGCGCTTACCGACGGCGGCGAGGAGATCGCCTGTGGCTGGCTGAAGGACCGGTACGGACTGCGATGGCAGATCGTGCCGTCGGGACTCTTCACCCTCCTCGCGGACCCGGATCCCGCCCGGGCGCGACGCGCCACCGAAGCGATGCTCACGATGAAGAAGCTCGACCTCGAGACGATGAGGGCAGCCGCGGACCGGACCGCGTAGGACGGGCGGCTCAACACCTGCGCAACGCCTCGGGCCAAGCAGCCGCCGCGGGACAGCTACCCCCCTGCCTCTGCGGCGACAGCTTCGGCCCGGCGACGACATCTGAACCGCGCCATAGTCTCGGCAGGTGGGGAGAGATGCGGAGTTCGACCAGCTCGCTGACGAGCTCTACGCACGCCCTCCCGCTGAGTTCATCGCGGCGAGGGACGCACGAGCGAAGGCGGCACGGGCGGCCGGGGACTCCCAGCTCGCTGACGCCCTTCGGGCTCTGCGCAAGCCGACGACCGCCGCATGGCTCGCAAACGCCCTCGTGCGCGAGCGCCCGCGAAAGGTCGGTCGTCTGCTCGAGCTCGGGGACGCGCTGAGACGGGCGCAGGCCGCCTTCGACGCCGACGCTCTCCGACGGCTCACCCGAGCGCGCCGCGACCTGATCGGCGAGCTGAGCAGCACGGCTCGTGAGCTGGCGGCGGCCGAGGGGGCGGACGGCGTCGGCACATCCACGCTGCGTGAGCTCGACGCGACGCTCGAAGCTGCGCTCTTGGAGCCTCGGGCAGCAGAGGAGCTTCGCCGGGGAAGGCTCACCGGCGCCCTGTCGTACTCCGGCCTCGGCTTCCCCTCTCCGGGAGCGGTGTCGGAAGAGTCGTCGGGGGAGCCGATTGGAAGCGCCCCGACCGGCCGCCGGCGCCAGGCGAGCAGCGACCGGAGGAGGTCGGTGGAGGAGGGGCTGTCAGCGAAGGGGCCGGGGGGCAAGGGATCGCCGGCCGAGGGATCGTCGGCCGCCTCGGCGGTGGCGCGCAGGCGGGCACAACGGGAAGCCGACGACGCCCGCCGAGCTCTGACGCGCGCGGATCGCGCCCTCGCCGCCGCGCAGCGGGAGGCAGACGAGGTCCGGACTGCGCTCGCCGCTGCCGAGGCGGAGGTCGGGCGGCGGCGCGAGGCGGTGCGCGCCGCCGATCGAGAGCTGCGGCGCGCCCGCGGCGAACGGGACGCAGCAGAACGTGAGGTGAGGCGCGCCGCGCCACCCAGAGGCTCGAGGTAACGCAGCGGGGTGAGGTCGAGCACTGACCCGTGCCCGCCCAGTTGGGGCGTGTTGGCCCAGTTGGCGAGCTGCCACGGCCGGGTCCGGCAACCGGGGAGGCGTACGCTGCAGGGCGTGGCGGGCCCGGCATCTCCCTCGATGCGCCCGGTGCGCGGCGCTGTGGAAACGGACTTTCCCTCCATCGTGGAGACGCTCACCGTTGCCTTCTTCGACGATCCCCAGTTCGAGTGGCTCATGCCAGCCGAGGAGGCCCGGACCGCACGACTGCGGAGGTTCTTCGACACGCTCCTGCGGGTGGAGGCGTCGGGGACTGCGACGGTGGAGGTGGTAGGTGCCGCTGGCGAGATCGCCGGGGCAGCCGTCTGGTTCCCGCCCGGGGGTTGGCCGCCTCCCCCGTCGCGCCAGCTGCGCGCGCTGCCGGGATACGTCCGCGCCTTCAGAACGCGGCTGACGGCGGCGAGCCGACTCGTGAGCACGGCAGCCCGCATGCACCCCGGCGGGGGGTACTGGTACCTCGCGTGCATCGGCGTCCAACCAGCCGAGCAAGGACGGGGTGTCGGTGCGGCCTTGCTCCGGGCGCGTCTACGGGTGTGCGACGAAGCGCAGACGCAGGCCTTCCTCGAGGCGAGCAAGGAGACGAACGTCCCCCTTTACGAGCACTTCGGCTTCGCCGCGCTCGACGCGCTGAAGCTCGGGCCGGGCGCTCCGCTCGTCACGCCCATGCTCCGCCGGCCACGCCCATGCTCCGCCGGCCCGCACGGCGCTGACGAGCGCGCCGACGGTGGTGAGCGCGCCGACGGGGGTGAGCGCGCCGACGGGGGTGAGCGCGCCGACGGTGGTGACCCCGGCAGCTGACCGCTCCCCCGTCACCGGGCCGAGCCCCGGCGAGGGCCCGAGGTGAGGCGCCGCGGACGTCACGACAGTCCCCGCGCGAGTGGCAAGGTCCACGACAGCGCCTCTTCCTGCTCACCGTAGAGCCGGCGGACCTCGAGATGGCACTGCGAGGCTGCCTGTTCGGTCGAGTCGCAGGCCGCCGCGAGCTCGTCACGAGAGGGTGCGCTCACTGAGACGTATCCCGAGAACCGGAAGGACGCATGACCGTCCGCCAGCTCTTCCTCGCGCCGCACTGCCACTTCTGCTTCCCGCGCTCGTCGCGCCGTCGCGAGGAATCCGCCCCTGCGCCGTAGTTCCGAGTCGGCGATGTCGGCGGTGCGGGCACGCTCCGCCTGCCGGGCCGCCCTTCCGGGCGGCAGAGGTTCCATCACCACTGCCACCGTTCTGCGCACCGAGCTCACGAGGAGCGGCCCGAGGAACTCGGGTCCGACGTCGACACGTGGCCACTCGGAGATCCAATACGTGGCGTGCCAACTTCCATCGGCTCTCAGCGCGTCCCACTCCACCGCAGTCGAGAGCGGCCACGGCCACCCCACCCCGCAAGGAGGGCATCGACGCTCGCCACCGCCACCGCGAACGCCGGTCAGCTCGCCCCATCCCCTGTCCCCGTCGAGCGATCGACGCGCCAACGCCGCCAGCCCGCGTTCGTCGAGGACGCGCTCGACTGGAATGTCCGCGGACGCAAGCTGGCGCCGGAGCGACGCCACCTCGCGCGCGAGCAGCGAGCAAGCGGCCCGCTCGCCGCCGCCCAACGGCCGCATCGCCCGTGCCGTGGCGCCCGTCGCCCGCAGCTGGATCGCGAGGTAGACGTCGTGGCGGCAGGTCTCCCTGCTCGTCCCCCGCAGGAGTGTCGCATAGGACCGACATGCTGGCGAGCTTGCCGGCAGCACGCGGCGCGAGTGGAAGTGGTCGTCGACGGCCGCTCCGTCGTCCGGCATCGTCACGGCGACCCACTGCACGCGGTGCACCGTCGACCGGTCCCTCGCGAGCGAGCTCAGGACCGAGGCCCACGACGCGACGCGCCGGTCTTTGTCGTCGCCCGAGAGGAGGGCGAAGCTGTGGCCGAGGAGCTCGAGCACTGCGGTGTACGTCCTCGCACGGTGGTCGTGGACGATCCCGAGGGTGGCGTCGTCCTCGTGCGGTGCGAACCCGACGACGTGCAGGCCGGTGAACGGACCTCGGGGGAAGCTGCCGCGCACCTCCCGACTCGGTCTCTCCCGGCTCCCCCTGTGCCGGCTCCGGCCCGGGCGCGTCGGCGGCTGCGCGGGCGCAACTGTGGGCGCGCCCGCTGCCCCTTGCGAGGCGAGGAGGCAGGGAAGGCCATCGGCCCCGATGCAGTGACCGCCGCCCACCCCCCCGGCCGACGTCCTCCGGCCGCGTACGAGCCCCGAAGCGCCCCAACGGACGACGGTCGGCAGCCACTGTTCCGGCGTGCGCCCCGCGACCGGCCACCACACGAGCGCGACGCATGCCGCCACGAGGACCACGGCCAGCACGACCGTCGGCAAGGTCGGCCGGTGGTGGAGGACAGCGACCGCCATCACCGCGCCGAAGGCGACGACTGCGATCTGACCGCCCCGCCACCCGGCGATCACGCCTCGCCGCTCGAGCGGTCCGAACCGGAAACGCGCCCGCGATGCCGGCGGCTTCAATTCCGGCCCTGTTCTTCTGTGTTTTCGGCGAACTGCTCGCCGGCAAGGGAAGCCTCGCCGTACCAACCTTCCCAATCGTCCTTCGGCCCGGGCTCGAACCGGCTGAACGGCTCTGTCCCGCCCCACAACGGCGATGCGACGCCCGGGATGATGTCCCCGTAGCCGTCGGGCTCGATGCGTCGCGGTTGCTTCGCGGCTTCGAGCGCGGTGATCACGCTCTCGGGCGAGCCCCGCCACACCGGGACTGTCCCCGGGGGCACGGTGAGGTCACCCTGCGGCACCCAATCAAGGGGGAGGGGGCCGAGCGGAAGCCGCGCCCCGGGCGCGGCACCGTAAGCCGTCGGCTCCCAGCCGCCCGCCGCTCCTCCGGGCGCGGCACCGCCGAGTGGGCCGCCCATGCCCGCGCCGCCCATGCCCGCGCCGCCCATGCCCGCGCCACCCAAGCCCGCACCGCCCAAGCCCGCACCGCCCAAGCCCGGTCCTCCCGTCCGGGACGGGGAGTCCGCGCCCGGAACCCCTGGGCCGACTGTGGTCCCGGTGCCGGGGAGGCCGGGTGTCGACGGGGCGACGACTGTCTCTCGGTGCGCGCCGTGCTCCCGGGCCTGCCGGAGCGCGAACCCGGCGACGCTGTCGGGCACCCGACCTGCTTCCGTCCGGACACGCTGGCGCGCGCCCTCGAGCTGCATCGCGGCGCCCACTTCGACGAGCGGCACGAGGCGCAGGAGCGTGAAGGGCGTGTACGCCGCCAAGAGGAGAAGTGCCCCGCCGGCGAGCACCGTCGAAAAGCCGTGGCCCGAGCTGATCGCGCCGACCGCGAGCGACAGGACCGCCACCACCACGAACTTGGACAGCACGATCGCCGCCAAAGTCTCGACGAGACGGCGGCACCAGTGCGAGATCGCGGGCCACAGGAGGCTCGCGATAGCAAGCGGGAGAAACAGCACCGCCGCGTACACGGCAGCCGATCGCACCAGCAGCTCGAGCCAGAGTGCGAAGGCACCGGTCACGATCAGCAAAGCTCCGACGGTCATGACGAACGTCGGGAGGGGCATGAGCTGGTGGGACAGATTGCTCCCGATCGTGTGGAACGTTCGGTTCAGCTGTCCACCCGTGGCGCCGGCGACCATCGCGCACAGGCCGTCCGTCGCGGCGAGTGAGAGTTGGACGGCCTGGACTGCCACCGTCGTCAGGATTCCGGCCAGCGGAAGCTGGACGAACGCGGCGCGCACGAGAACGGCGGCGCTCTGATGCAGGACCGCCTGCACGGCCGCGAGGACGAGCATCGGTACCGCGACGACCGACGAGATCGTGAGCATCACCTGATAGTGCGAGAGGAACCAGGCTTCTCGCAGATTCACCGTCGTCGTGGAAGCGATGGCACCACCGAGCGCGTTCAGCAGCCAGGACGCGCCCTCGATGATCGAGCCCGCGATCGCGGACAGCACGCCGCCCGCAAGCGATGAGGATGCACTACCGACGGCCCCGCAGACGAGGTTCAGAGGAAGCGGGCAGGCCACGACGCGTCACTGAGGAAGCGGGTTGACGATGCCGTGGCCGGTGTTGAAGAAGAAGTTGATGAGGGTGGGGGCGGCGCCGATGAGGAGCGCGGCTACGCCCGAGACGAGCACCGCCCGCCTGCCGACGTAGGACTGCTGGTAGTTCTGGGAGTGCGAGCCGAGCGCCCACAGTGCGGCGCCGATCACGAGGCCGGCGAGCGCGAGCAGGAGCGCCCAACCCCCGAGGCCGTCGATCAGCCGCAGCAGCGCCGCGCCGCCCGGCAGGGCGCCGGCTGTCGGCTTGAAGTTCCCGGGCGTGGGCGCTGTAAGCGCGCTCAGCAGCAGCGCGCGGCGCCCGGCTTGGAGCAGCGCCTCCGCTCGTCCGGGGACGGGCACGATCCGTGCGACGACCTCCGCTCCTCCGATGCCTGCCATGGCGCTCCTTCCAGTCGGCCCTTCCCGCCGGCTCAGGGCAAGCTATCGCAGCACCTCGACCAATCTCAAGCCTTTTCATAGCTTTTCATCCGCGCTCGTCATGGCGCCGCATTCCCCCGCCGACTGGGATGCCCCTGCCATGCTGAGAGGTGTGCTGACCGGCGTCTCCCAGGGCCTTCCCGCGCCGGAGGTGTACGGCATCGGCGCGGGGATCCTCCTCGTCGCTGTCTTCCTCGCGGTCCTCATTGGCCGCCGATGTGGCCGCCGGGCGATCTCGCAGCGGCTGACCGCGCTGGGTTCGCGCCTGGGCCTCGAAGCGCCCGACGAGAACGCCAGCCTCGAGACCGCTCTCTCCTACCTCGAACAGGTCACGGGCGCGGCGACGGAGGCGGTGGCGGACTCGAGCGCAGAAGCGATACGACTGCGCCGGTCGCTCGACACCTTTCCCCAAGGCGTGGTCCTGTGCGACGAGAACGGGACGGTCGTCTACCGCAACGCGCGGGCGAACGCCCTCATGACGAGCCGCCACGGCGACGCGCTCGCGGCGCAAGCCGTCACCGAGCTCCTCGAGGATGCGTGGGACTCGGGCGACGCCGAGCGCACCCTCGACCTCTACGGACCGCCGCGACGCACGCTCACCGTACGGGCGCGGCTCATCGACGACGGCCGACGCGCGCTCGGTGTGATCGCGATCATCGAAGACGTCTCCGAGCGCCGGCGTCTCGAAGAGATCCGGCGCGACTTCGTGGCGAACGTCAGCCACGAACTGAAGACGCCGATGGGCGCGCTCGGTCTTCTCGCAGAGACGCTCGTGGCCGAGCCGGACGTCGAGGTGGCGCGCCGCCTGGCGAGCCGCATCCACACCGAGGCCTTCCGGGTGAGCCGGATCATCGACGACCTCCTCGACCTGAGCCGTATCGAGTCGGAGCAGGCACCACCGCGCGAACCGGTGCTGGTGAGCCTGGTCATGGCCGAGGCGGTCGAGCGGGTGCGAGCGTCGGCGGACCAACGCGGGGTCACGATCACCCTCGATGAACCCGAGCGGCCCGTCGTCGTGCTCGGCGACCGGCGTCAACTGGTGTCCGCGATGCACGCGCTGATCGAGAACGCGGTGACGTTCTCCTACGGCGGGAGCGTCGTGGCGGTCTCGGCGCACGTCGCTGACGCCTCCCTCGAGCCGCCCAGCGGGTCCTGGAGCACCGGAGGCGGCCCGACACGACCGACACCGAGCTCAACGTCGAGCGGCGCCGTGGCGAGCGCGGTGATCGCCGCCCCGGGCCTCGCCGCCCCGGGCTACCAGTCGTCCTCGTTCACCCCGGGCACCCCGGGCGGCCCGAACGCCCCGGGCGACCCGAACGGCGAGCACTTCACCGGCGGGGGCGACCGAACGGGGGACACCGGTGGGGTACAGCCCGAGAACGGCCGCGAGGAGTTCCCGGATCACACCCCACCCGCTGGCACGCGCCCGCACGGCGCGCGCTTCGGCGACACGATCGCGCCGCGTTTCGGCGGCGACGACACCGACCTGAGCGGAGCGGAGCCCCCGACGGCCTCGGCCGCGGTCGCAGAGGCGCCGCAGGCCAACGGCGAGAGCCCTCCCGCGCGACCGCGCGAGATGGTGCGGATCGCGGTCGTCGACCACGGCGTTGGCATCCCCGCGCGGGATCTGGACCGGATCTTCGAGCGCTTCTACCGGGTGGATCACGGCCGGAGCCGCGAGACCGGCGGCACGGGCCTCGGACTGTCCATCGTCCGCCACGTCGCGACCAACCACCTCGGATGGGTCGAAGTGGAGTCGCGTGAAGGAGAGGGCTCCACGTTCACGCTGGTGCTGCCGACGCAGGCCGATGGCGGCGCCTGACGCCCTCTGCGCCCGGGCACGGACCCCCGCCGCACCGGTACCCTTGGCACGGCACGCCATGACCGACTCCCGACCCATCAACGTGCTGCTGGCGGAAGACGAGGAGTCGTTCATCGACGCGCTCGTCGTCGGACTCGGCCGCGAGGGCTTCAAGGTGACGGTGGCGCGCGACGGCTCCGAGGCGCTGCGCCTCTTCGACGAGACCGCGCCGGACCTCGTCCTACTGGACCTGATGCTGCCGAAGATCTCGGGGATCGACGTCTGCAGGAACATCCGGAACCGGTCGAGCGTCCCCATCATCATGGTGACCGCCAAGGCAGCCGAGATCGACACGGTCGTGGGGCTCGAAGTCGGCGCGGACGACTACGTCTCGAAGCCCTACCGGCTGCGCGAGCTCGTGGCGCGTATCCGTGCGGTGATGCGCCGCGGCACCACGGGCCGCCCGAACGGGAGCGGCGGCGGCAGACCCGGCGGATCCGGAGACGACCGTCGCCCTCACGAACCGGAGGAAGGTTCACGGGAGGCGGGGGACGTGCGCGTCGACCTCGACACGCGCCGGGTCTTCGTGCGCGGTGAAGAGGTCCCGCTCCGGCGCAAGGAGTTCGAGCTGCTCGCGCTGCTCGTGGAGAACGCAGGGCGCGTCCTCACCCGCGACGTGCTCATCGACCGGGTCTGGGGCTCCGACTACATCGGGGACACGAAGACGCTCGACGTGCACGTGAAGCGGCTCCGGTCCCGCATCGAGGTCGACCCTTCCCATCCGGTCCTGATCACGACGGTGCGGGGCGTCGGCTACCGGTTCGACGCTGTCGCGGCGCACACCCGCCGGCCCTGACGCGGCCGGCCCGAGGC
>DAIRCY010000002.1:0-41292 GCA_036796435.1 Acidimicrobiales bacterium | reverse complement strand
GTTGTAGCCGTTGGCGTCCTCGACGGCGGCCGTGCCGGTCGATCCGGTCCCGCAGTCTCGGGGCTGAGCGGCCTTCCGGGTCCCGCGCCCGAGGCGGGGACCCGGAAGGTGCTGGGTCAGCTGCTGGGCACGCCCGAGGCGGGCGGGCTGACGCGGCCGGGCTCAGCGCCGCCGGATCGTGGGCTCGGGGCCGAGCCACGGCGCGAGCACCTCTGGCATCCGGACCGAACCGTCAGGCTGGCGCCCCCACTCGACGAGGGCGGCCCAGATCCGCGGCCACGCGAGGGCGGACCCATTGAGCGTGTGCACGAGTGCCGGGTGGCCGCCGCCGAGCGGCCGGTATCGGACGTTCGCGCGCCGCGCCTGGTAGTCGCGGAACCAGCTCACCGAGGAGACCTCGAGCCATCGGTCGCAGCCCGGCGAGTACACCTCGAGGTCGAAGGTCCGCGCCGCGGACGTCCCGAGATCGCCAGTGCACAGGTCCTCGACACGGTAGGGGAGCCGGAGCTCACGCAGCATCGACTCGGCCCTCGAGAGGATGTCCTCGAAGATCCCCTGGGCCTGGGCAGGCGTCGCGTAGGCGAAGAGCTCCACTTTCTCGAACTCGTGCACGCGCAGGAGCCCCCTCGTGTCACGGCCGGCCGCGCCCGCCTCCCGACGGAAACACTCGCTCACCGCGGTCAGGCGGACAGGCAGGTCGGCCTCGTCGAGGATCTCGCCGCGGTGCATAGAAGTGAGCGGCACCTCGGCGGTCGGGATCGCCCAGAGGTCGTCTCGCTCGATGTGGTACGCCTCGTCGGCGAACTTCGGCAGATGGCCCGTCGAGGTCATCGTCTCGGTCAGCACGAACGTGGGGGGACGGACCTCCTCGTAGGCGTCGGCGTGCCTGGAGAGTGCCCACGAGGTGAGCGCGCGGACGAGCCGTGCCCCGTCCCCCCGGTAGAGGGGGAACATCGACCCCGCGAGCCGGGCGCCGCTCGGCATGTCGAGGATCCCGAGCGCGTGGCCCGTCTCCCAGTGCGGGACCCGCTGGTGCTCCGCCGGGACCGGCTCGGGCGCGCCCTCCTCGATGCCGGGCCACCACCTGCTTCGCTCCACGTTGTGCTCCGCCCCAGCGCCGTCCGGGGCGTCGTCGGCGGGGAGGTTCGGCACGAACAACAGCAACGTGCGCAGGTCCCCGGCGAGCCGGTCGACCTCTTGGGCCGCGGCCCTCTCCTCCTCGCCGGCGCGGCGGCTCTCGTCGGCGAGCGCACTCGCCTTCTCCGCGTCGCCGGACCTCCTGGCCTCGCCGACCTGGCGCGAGAGCGCCTTAACCTGCGCCCGCAACGTCTCCTGACGGGCGAGCGCCGCTCGGTGGTCCTGGTCGAGGTTGAAGATGGCGTCGACGTCCTCGGGGGGGACGCCCCGGCGCGCGAGCGCAACCTTCACGCGCTGGGGATCTTCACGAACGAGCCGGACGTCGATCATTTGCCAGCTGACAGTAGCGTGGCCGTGTGATCCCGGCCGATGGCCCCGCCGCGTCCGACGTTCGCGCCACGCCCGCCGTCCTGTGCGAGGACCTGGTCGTGCGGTACGGAAGGCGAACGGCGGTCGACCACGTCTCGTTCAGCGCTCAGCGCGGGGAAGTGCTGTGCATTCTCGGCCCGAACGGCGCGGGGAAGACCTCCACCGTCGAGTGCCTCGAGGGGTACCGGCGACCCGCAGCGGGCGCGGTGCGGGTCCTCGGTCTCGACCCCTTCGGGGACCACGGCGCGCTCGTCCCGCGCGTGGGAGTCATGTTGCAACGCGGTGGCGTGTACCCCATGCTCGGTCCACGACGCGCGCTACGGCTCTTCGCGTCGTACTACGCACGTCCCGAAGACCCCGAGGCGCTGCTCGACCTCGTCGGGCTACGCCCGGTCGCGAAGACCCCCTGGCGCCACCTCTCTGGCGGCGAGCAGGCGCGGCTGTCGCTCGCGCTCGCCCTCGTCGGCCGTCCGGAGGTCCTCCTCCTCGACGAGCCCACGGCCGGCGTGGACCCCGAAGGGCGGCTCGCCGTCCGGGAGGTGATCACGAGCCTGCGCGGCCGGGGAGCCTGCATCCTGCTCACGACCCACGAGCTCGCCGAGGCGGAGCGGCTCGCCGACAGGGTGCTCGTGCTCGCGAAGGGCGCCGTGGCGGCGGAGGGAACCCCCACGTCTCTCGGCGACGCCCGTACGGCCCGTGTCGAGGTCGGCTTCGGCGCGCCACCCGGGCTGGACCTCGACGACGTGGCGCTCGCGGTCGGCGGGGGGGCGATGGTCACCGAGGTCCGGCCGGGGCGCTACCGGGTCGAGATCGGCGTCGCCGCCGCAGCCTCCGAGGCGGGGCAAGCGGCCGGTGCCCCGGGGGCAGGCGAGCTGGCCGCTCGCGTCGCGACCGGGCTCGCCGGCCACGGCATCGCCTTCAACGACCTTCGGGTCGGTCGTTCCCTCGAAGACGCGTACCTCGATGTGCTGGCGCTGCACGGCGAACCGCACGAGCCCGCGGGCCGCGACCGATGAGCGCGCTCCGGCCGTTCGTCGCGCAGGTGGAGGCCGAGACGTACATGACCCTGCGGCGCGGCGAGACGCTCCTCCTCACTGCGGGCATCCCCATCGCGTTCCTCGTCTTCTTCTCGACGTCGCACGTCGTCTCGACCGGCCCCGGCCCGGCCGTCTCGTTCTTCGTGCCGGGCATCCTCGCCCTGGCGGTCATGTCCACCGCGATGGTCTCGCTCGGCATCGCCACGGGATTCGAACGCGGGTACGGGGTGTTGAAGCGGCTCGGCGCGACCCCCCTCGGTCGTCCGCGGCTCCTCGGGGCGAAGATCACGACGATCTTCTTCGTCGAGATCCTCCAAGCCGCGGTGCTCGTCCCGGTCGGATACGCCCTCGGATGGCAGCCGGGCCACAGCCACGCCGGGCCGGCCGCAGCGGACGCGCTCGCCGCGGTCGTGCTCGCGACGGTCGCCTTCGGCGGGATCGGACTGCTCTTGGCCGGCGTGCTGCGAGCGGAGGTCAACCTCGCGGCCGCGAACGGCCTGTACCTCGTGCTGCTGCTGCTCGGGGGGATGATCGTGCCGCTCGGCAAGCTGCCCGGCCCCCTTGCGGACGTCGCGCGTGCGCTGCCCGCGGCGGCACTTTCCGACGCACTCCACGCCTCCCTGGGACTCGGCGTCGCCGTGTCGGCGGGTGCCTGGGTGACGCTCGGGGTGTGGGCGGTCGGCGCGTCCGTGCTGGCCGCACTCACCTTCCGCTGGGAGTAGCGGCCGCCGCCCGTCGGGGGCGGGCGGGTGTCAGCTCGACGCGACCCGCACGCCGAAGAGCGTCTCGAGGTAGTGATCGAGGGTCTTGGAGCTGAGCGCACCGAGGTACTCGCCGACCACCTTGTCGTGCGCGGAGACGAACACGGTCACCGGGAGCCCCGGGATCCCGTACCCCGAGCCCACCCGCTCGTTGGCGTCGAAGAGCTGGAGGTAGGTGACGTGGTAGCGGTGGAGGAACGAGAGCGCTGTCTTTCTCTGATCGAGCGTGTCGATCCCGACGAAGCGGACGGACGGCCCCACCCGGCGCGCCACGGATTCCACCGCCGGCGTCTCCTGCTTGCAGACCGAGCAGAAGCTGGACCACATGTTGAGGACGAGCGGCTTGCCGCGAAGCGACGCCATGGTCACAGCGTCCGTGGTCGGTGCGGCGGTCCGGGCGCCCGTGGCGGCCTGCAGGACCGGGAGCGAGAAGGTGACCGGGCGGGCACTGGCCGGCATGTGGAATCCGTCGGTCTGGATCTGGGTGGAGCCGCTCATCGTGTTCGACTGGCGTACCGCTTCGACCGCCGCGACGACCACGAAGGCCAGCAGCACGACGGCGAGGGGCACCATCCAGCGCAGTCGCCGCAGCGACGCAGGACGGCGAGCGGGGTCTCCGCCGGGCGGTGCGGGATCCATGTCTCGATGCTATGGAGACCGCGGCCCGACGGCATGTCGGGGCGGCGGCCGCTGCCGCGCGGCCGCGGGCAGCTGCCCCCCACTACCATCGGCGGGCGTGCGCTCGCCGGTCGCCGCCTTCGTGACCACGGCGCAACGCCTGCCCCGGCTTGCCCCCTCGACCGTCCGACGACTGTCGGTCGTCTCGCTCGTCTGCGTCGCCGCGATCGTGCTCACGGGCGCCGCCGTACGGGTCACCGGATCCGGGCTCGGCTGCTCGGACTGGCCGGCTTGCACGAAGACGCACCTCACCCCGCCGTTCCAGTTCCACTCACTCGTCGAGTTCGGCAACCGCATGGTCACGGTCCTTTTGGTCGTGGTGATCGGCGCGACGTTCTTCGCGACCCTGCTCCGCCGACCGTTCCGGCGCGACCTGGTCTGGCTGTCGGGTGGCCTCATCGCAGGCGTCCTGGTGGAAGCGGTCGTCGGCGGGATCGTCGTGTACACGAAGCTGAACCCCTACCTCGTCATGGTGCACTTCCTCGCGACGATGCTCCTCGTCGTGAACGCCGTCGTGCTCGTCCACCGGGCAGGCCGCGACTTCACGAGCGGCCGGATCCTCGTTCCTCGGCCCATCCTGCTGCTGTCACGGGGCCTCGTGGTCCTCGTCGCCATCGTGGTCGCAGCCGGCGCGGCGACGACCGGCGCCGCGCCGGACGCTGGGGGTGCTCCCGGACAGCGGGTCGCTCCGCGGATCGACGTGCCGCTGCGCCAGCTCGCCGAGCTCCACTCGACGCTGGCGCTCCTTCTCATCGGCGTCGTGCTGTCGCTCGCCGTCGCGCTGCACGCGCTCGACGTCCCCGAGCGGGTCCGCAAAGCCGCCCGGATCCTCGTCGGCGTGCTCGTGCTCCAGGCCGCGATCGGGTACACCCAGTACTTCACCCACCTCCCTGCGTCGCTCGTCGAACTACACGAGCTTGGCGCGACCGTCCTCGTGATCGGGGTGGTCCAGTTCTTCCTCGCGCTCACGCACCACGCCCCCGAGCGGCTCGCGGCCCCCTTGCGCGCGGTTCCCGCTCCGGAGGACACCGTCGCTACGGCGTCCGCCGAGGCGAGGACGCCCAGTCGGGTGGACACCTCCGCGACGCTGATCCCCTGACCTCGGAGCAAAGCTGCATCCTCTGACCTCGGAGCAAGAGGACACTGGTAGCGTGCCCGGAGCCCCGGTACGGGGTGTTGCGCCCCCATCGTCTAGCGGCCCAGGACGCCGCCCTTTCAAGGCGGTAGCACGGGTTCGAATCCCGTTGGGGGCACTTGCTAGCCTTGACCCCGTTCCGGGGAGGCCCGAGCACCGGCGCAGCGACTGGGTAGGCCGCCGGCGATTCGCCACATCCCCGGCGGGCGAGCGCTCAGTCGGTGACCTCCTCGTAGAGAGCCTCTCCGCGCCGCAACCTGGTCGCGATCCGGACGACCTGGGAGAGCTCGCGCCTCGTCGGGGTGTGAGCCGCCAGGAAGCGTGCGGCACCGACGAGCACGAGCCGTTGCGGCTCTGATCCCTCGGGCCAGGCCCTGGCCTGGCGCACCGCTGCCTCGTATATCTGGAACCAGTGGAACTGAGCGTCCTCCTGCAGGAGGGCGCTGCCGAGCGTGGCGATCACCTCGGCCGAGGAGCCTCCCGAGGCGAGGTGGCCGTACACGATCCGTCCCGCGCGGTCCACCTGCCCGTCGGCGTCCCAGCACTCCGCCAGCTCCACCAGGTCCCGGCTGCCCGTGTCGCCGGGCAAGCGGGCCGCCGGCACGTTGAGGAAGCGGTCGAGATAGACGCGCAGGGCAACCTGATAGACGCCGCGCAGCAGGTCGGGCGTACTGGCGCGGACGAGGCACTGGTGGAGCGCGTTGGCCGCAGTGAAGGCGTGATGCACCACGTCCCAGTCGCCATGGTCGTTCTGGGTGTGGAAGCGCACTATGCGCAGGGCGGCCGCGTAGGCGACCGCCCGCCCGAGCTGCTCGCCCGTGGCGCCGGCAACGACCGACTGGTCGAGCGCCGCGACCACCGCCTCGGGTTCCTCGTCGAGCAGCTGCCAGGCGAGCTCGTCGACGCCCTTGTCGTCGAGGCCGAGCCCGTGACGGCCCACCTCGGTCAGCCTGGGCAGCGGTTCGTAGGCGTCGTGGAGGATCGCGACGAGGTCATGCGGGTGCCGCCAGGCGCTCTCCTCCTCGTGGCGAGTGGCAGCGGCCGTCTGGGCGGCAAGGCTGGGGAGCACGAAACCCGCTTCTTGCCAGCCCAGGTGTTCGAGGGACTCGAACGCCTTGTTGGTGAAATCGAGAGTGTGGCCTTCGTCGATGAAGACGTGGTCGGTGATGGCAGCGGTCATGAGGGAGGCGACGTCGGCTACCGAATAGCCGTTGTCGACGGCGGTCGCCAGCGAGCGCTCCGCCGCGTCTGCCGACCGGCTGTCGATGAAGCGGCGGTACCAGACCCCGAGGGTCCCCGCGCTCAGGTGGCCGCGCAGTGGAGAGAGAGGGAAGCGGGGAGGCCGGCCCCGGGTGTCACCCGAGAGGAACGAGAGCCCCTGTACCAAGGCCAGCGGCCGGTCGTCCGAGCGGAGCTCGCCAAGAACGTTGGCCATGGCGGTCAGCACCGTCAGGCCGGAACCCCAGCCGCCCTCCCGGTTGCGGAGGCCGAAGCGCACCCCGGAGCGCACGATCTCGGCGGGTGGTACTCCCTCCTCGAGCAGACCGAGGACGGCCTTTGCGATCACGAGCGTGATGCCCTGCTCGAGCCCTTCTTCAAGACGCGCCTCGAAGTGGGCGACATGGTCTCGCGCCGGCTCCATGATGACGCTCACCTGGCCGTCCGCGATCAGGACCGGATACGCCCGCACGTCGTCGGCCCATGGGTCGAGCGTCCCGCCCGACTCGAGGTCGAAGCGGGCATGGTGCCAGTGGCACGTCAACAGCCCGGTCTCGACCGTTCCTCGATGCAGCGGAAAGCCCATGTGCGGGCAGCGGTCGTCGACCGCGTATGCGCGCTCGCCGTCCCAGAAGACGCACACGGGCTGGCTCCCTGCTTTCCCCGTCAGGCAACCCGTCTTTCGGAGCTCGTCGAGGCTCCCGATCACCGTCTGCTGAGCTGCCACCATCCGCTGACTCCAGTCGTGTGCGCCTGCGCCACGAGTTACCATAAGATCTCAAGTGCACTTGAGGTCAAGAGCTGAGACGCTCCGGAGGATTCAGTATCCAAGATCTACGTCAACGAGACCGAGCAACTCGTCGCCGCATGCAAAGCGCCTCACGTTCTCGGCGATGCGTCTGGTGAGCAACTTCTCGACGATCTCCGGGGTATCAGCGGTGTGCGGGGTGATCAAGCAATTGGGAAGATCCCACAACGGGTGACCGCGAGGGAGTGGCTCAGGATCGGTCACGTCCAGCGCCGCACCGCCGATGGTCCCTCCCTTCAGGGCCTCGACGAGCGCTTCGGTCTCGACCAGACCGCCGCGTGCGACGTTCACGAGCCACGCATCGCCTCGCATCACCGCGAGAGCTTCGTGTCCGATGATTCCACGCGACTGTGGCGTGAGCGCAAGGGTCAGCACGACCACCGACGCGCCGGCGAGCGATTCGAGGAGTTGCTCGGGTCCCAAGGTGACGCGCGCTCCGGGGACTGGCACGGGCGTTCGCCGGACGACGGTCACCTCGCAGCGGAACGGAGCCAGGAGCTTCAATAGAGCAGCCGCGATTCCGCCGCCTCCGACTACGGTGACAGGCTGGTCGTAGAGTGACGTCCCGGCGGCCTCGCCCCAGGACGTTGCCCGGGCCCGTGCCCGAAAGTGTCGGAGACCCGCGAGCGTGAGCGCGAGTGCATGCTCCGCTACCGGCTCAGCGAAGACACCCTTCGCCGAAGTCCACACTCGGGAGTGGTCGAAGAGGCCTGCATCCAGAACTCTTTCCACGCCCGCGAGCGGGAGCTGTACCCACCGCACGGAGGGAGAGCCGCGGAGCACCTCCCGAAGCTCGTCGAGATGAGAGCTGGTGATGTCCATCCATACGACACCGTCGGGTGCATCGAAAGGCCCGACCGTGACCCCCCCACCCTCGATGACCGCAGCACCAGCCCAGAGCGACCCGGTCACGCCGGGTGGTCCGATCGCGATGCGCGGGGAACTGCCCGGTCTAGGCGGTGACTTCGCCAATGTCATCGGATGCCAACGGCGACTAAGTCGTTAGCGGCGTTGGTGTTCGTGGGGCCGGTCACCGCCATATCCTTGACGTATCGTACGAATGCACGGACCCTTAAGTCACGTCAAGTCCCTTGCTTGGCTGAGCTGGCGGGTGAGACCTGGGTCCGGTCAACACCCACTCGAGGCAACCAGCTGTGAGACTCACAAATAGTCAAGCAGCTGCTTGACTATGGCGTCTCAAAACCGCTATGCAGTGGGAAGTGCCGAGCACTCTCGTGGACCTCGAGTTGAATCGCATCTTCCACGCGCTCGCCGATCCAGGGCGTCGCTCCATAGTGAAGCGTTTGAGCCAGGGTCCAGCGTCCGTCAGCGAACTCGGAAAGCGGCTGCCGATGACGCTCGCTGCCGTACTGCAGCACGTCCAGGTCCTTGAGGAGAGCGGTCTCGTGTGGTCGGAGAAGGTCGGTCGTACGCGAACCTGCACCCTCGACATGAAACGGTTGCGGTCAGCGGAGCGATGGATCTCGCAACGCTGTGCACTCGTCGAGCATCGGCTCGACGGACTCGGGCGATACCTCGCCGCTGCCGATCAACTCCGACAGGGGGACTCCGGGGATTCCGGCGAGGCAACCTAAGCAGGCGACACCAGGAGGATCCCCATGACCAGTCGATCCGTGATACACGACACGTTCGTCATCGAGCGGACGTACGCAGCCTGCCCCTCGAAAGTGTTCGCTGCCTTTGCATCCGAGGAAGCCAAGAGCGTCTGGGGCGACACTGGCGCCATAGCCAAAGCACAGCCGGCGACCGGGCCCGCCGAGTTCAACTTCCAGGTCGGCGGACATGAGCGCTTCGGGGTCACCCACGACGGTGTCAGTTACACCTACGACGCTCTCTACTACGACATCGTGCCGGATCAGCAACTCGTCTACAGCTACGAGATGTACGCAGATGATCTGCGCATTTCGGTATCCGTCGCCACGATCACGTTCGTCGAGATGGACAAGGCCACGACCCTCACCTGGACCGAGCAGGGTGCCTATCTCGATGGTTACGACGGCGACGAGGCGCCACTGTTTCGCCAGGGAGGCACCAGCGACATGCTGGATGGGCTGGTCAAGTACCTGGCCTAGTAGCACCAGTCGCCGCTCGGCAGGTGACGGCGTACCGCACGATGTACCACCAGAGGTGCGGCACTCAGGTCGCACGGCGGGCGGCCAGATCCATTGTCTCTCCGACGACTTTTCGCTCCTTCAAGCCTTCGCTGCGACGGCTTGCAGCCCGGGCTTGACCTCGCTCAAGTTTCCGCGGCAGATCCGGATCTTCCGCGACCATGGTGACCCCGTTCGCCGTCGCGTCGTGCGCCATCCGTGGACGTAGCAGCGCACAACTCACTCACGCGCGTGGGGAGCACGGAAATACCCGGTGAGGGGCAAGATTGGTGGAATCGCCCCAGCCCTAGGGCGCCGCCGGCACCCTTTCAAGGCGGCAGTACGGATTGGAATCCGTTTGAGACGCACGCAGCCGCGGTGCCGGTAGGCAATGGATGGCGCATCGTCCGTGTCCGATCGCCGCCCCCACGAGCGTCTCGGGCTCGTCCTCCGGCGCCGATGCGCCCTGCCGCCCAACCGGTCCTCCTTGCGCGCAGAACACCGACTCGTCTCGTAACTCACCCGAGAGCCACAAGTCCGCGGGGACACGTCGGCGGGGTCACCGGCGCCGGTGCTCTTGTCAGCTCGGCGAGAGGAGTTCCGGCGTGGGCGCGAGAGAGTGACGGGCAGCCCCGAGCCGTTCGGCGATGCGCGCGGCCACCGCCGGTACTTCGGCGGCAAGCTGGCGAAGGAGATCACCTTGCATGCGAGAGAGCGGGCCGGAGATGGAGACGGAGGCAACGGGCTCCCCGGCGGGGCCGAGCACCGGAGCGCCAATGCAGCGAAGACCGATCTCGAGCTCCTGATCGTCGAGCGAGTACCCGCGCTCGCGGGTCCGCTTCAGCTCGGCACGCAGCGCCGCGATCGTCCGGATGGAGTTCGGCGTGTACGTCTCGAGTTTGACGCCTGCATACAGCCGGGAGAGCTGGGCGGGGCTCAGCGAGCTGAGCAGCGCCTTTCCGAGGCTGCTGCAGTGTGCGGGGGAGCGCTTCCCTACCTGGCCGTGGAGCCGGAGCGGGCGCCAACCGTCGATCACGAGGATGCTCGTCACGTCACGCCCCTCGAGCACCCCGACGTGGGCGGTCTCCCCGACATTCTCCACGAGCGTGCCCAGCTCCTCTGCCGCGATGACCCGGAGGTCCGTCTCGGGAACGGCGAGCTGTCCCAGCCGGAAGAGGCGGTCCCCAAGCCGGTACCGACCGGGATCGTCGGTCTGGGCGAGGTACCCGCATGCGGCGAGCGTCGCCGCGAGGCGCGAGGTGGTGCTCCGGTGCACGCCGAGCTCTCGCGCCATCTCTCCGATCCCGATGACCGGACGGATGTCGCTGAAGAGGTCCAGAATCTGGAGCCCGTGCACGAGGCTCTGCACTAGGGGGGAAGCCCCTCCTTGGCTTGGCGGCCGAACAAGCGCGAGGCCGCCGTCGGGCCCCTCGGTCCTCGGCGCTGGGCTCATCTTGGATCTCCGACCTCCGCCCGGGTGCCCATGGCGGCGACCGTAGTCCAGCCGATCTGCGAGAGAGCGGCTGCCGAGTCGACCAGTGCCTCCAACGGCCGGGCGAGGTCGACGATCTCCATGATCGAGGGGCCCGAGTACCCCGCGTCGTCGAGGGCCTTCGCGACTGCGGCGAAGGGGACTTGCCCGCTGCCGACCGGAGCGTGCGCCCACTTGGTGGAGGTGGTGTCCGAGAGGTGCACGAGGCCAAGGTATTCGGAGACGTCGGCGATCCCGGCCGCGGGGTCCTCCACCATCTGCGCGTTGGCGACGTCGTAGACCGCGCGCAGCTCCGGACGGTCCAAGGTCCGGCACACCTCGGCGACTTCTGCAGCGCGGTCGAGCACGAGGGTGGGCCCGTTCTCGAGACCGATCGTCACGCCGAGACGCGCCCCGACGTCGCAAAGGCGCGAGAGCTCGGCGAGGAGCACCGGCTCGACGAGGGAGCGGGGTGCGGGTGCGAGCGGGTGGCGCCTCCCGCTGAAGAGGACGAGCATGCCCACCGCGAGGTCGTGCGCCAGCTGCAGCGCGCGTTCGAGCTGGCGCATGCTCTCGGCTCGAAACGCCGTGTTGAGGCTGACCATGTTGAGGTCAAGGTAGGTGGGATTGAGCGTGAGCACTTGCAGCCCGAGATCGGCGACGAGCCGTCGGAGGCGTCGGCGGTCCTCCGGCGCCATCATGCAGCCGTCGACGTGCGGTGGCGCTGCGGTGAGCTCGACGAGACCGATGCCCGCTGAGGCGAGCGATCGGAGGGCCTCTTCGAGGTTGCCGGCATAGAGGAACGTGTAGGTCGCCGCGCCGAGCGGACGGCGCGTCAGTGTTGCCGTCACGACAGGCTGATCCACACGCTCTTGCGCTGGGTGTACTCGTCGAGCGCCGCCTCGCCGAGCTCGCGCCCGTAGCCGCTCTGCCGGTAGCCGCCGAAGGGGACCGCCGGGTCGAACCGGTTGTAGCAGTTCACCCACACGGTGCCCACGGAGAGCCGTTTCGCGAGGTCGTGGGCGATGCTGATGTCGCGGGTCCACACGCCGGCCGCGAGCCCGTAGTCTGACGCGTTCGCACGTGCCGCCACTTCGTCGAGGTCGTCGAAGGGCAGGATCGACATTACCGGGCCGAAGATCTCCTCGCGAGCTATCGCCATCGAGTCGTGCACATCCGTGAAGACGGTCGGCTCGACGAAGTAGCCCCCGCTGAGATCGCCACCGGCCCGGCGGCCTCCGGCGACGAGCGAGGCGCCGTCGGCGGTGCCCGAGTCGATGAGCCCCATGACTCGCTCGAGCTGGGCGACCGACACGAGGGGTCCGAGGTCGGTATCCGGCAGCCACCCCGGACCGAGCCGCAGGCGCGCTGCAGCTTCCCTGGCACCGTCGGCGACGTCCGCGGCGATCCGGCGCTGGACGAACACCCTGGAACCGGCGGAACAGACCTGGCCCGAGTTGTGCATGACCGCTCGGACGATCTCGCCCAGGTGCCGGTCGAGGTCCGCGTCGGCCATCACGATCGATGGCGACTTTCCGCCGAGCTCGAGGGTGACCCGCTTCAGGTTGCCCGCCGACGCCTTCACGATCTCCTTCCCGGTCGCCGTGGAGCCCGTGAAGGCGACCTTGTCCACGTCGTCGTGGGAACACAGGGCGGCACCGGCCCCCTCGCCGGTTCCGGTCACCACGCCGAGCACCCCATTGGGCAGGCCCGCCTCCTTGGCGAGGCGCGCCAGGTAGAGGGCGCTCAAAGGCGTCTCCTCGGCGGGCTTCAAGACGACGGAGTTCCCGCACGCGAGCGGCGCACCGAGCTTCCACATGGCGTTGTCGAGTGGGAAGTTCCAAGCGGTGATGGCCGCCACCACGCCGAGCGGCTCGCGCTCGGTATACGCAAAGAGGCGCTCCGCCCGGTAGGGGGAGATCGTCTCACCGTGGAGCTTGCCGCACCATCCCGCGTAGTAGCGAAGATGGGCGGCGGCTCCCTCCACCTCCTGCCGAGCGTGCCCGAGGGGCATGCCGTTGTCCAAGCAGTCGAGCTGAGCGAGCTCTTCAGAGTGCTCGTCGACGAGCGCTGCGAGCCGGCGGAGGATCTCTTCTCGGCCTGCAGGTGGCATCTTCGCCCATGAGCCCGCGGCGACCGCGCTCCGTGCTGCGCCCACCGCGGCGTCGACGTCCTGACGGCTTCCGGCTGCGATCGTCGTGAGCTCCTCGCCGGTAGCGGGGTTGACAACGCTCAAGCGCGCAGCGCCCGAGGCGGCGGCGGAGGCCCTCTCCTCCCCGTCGATCCACAGCCCCTTGGGCTCGGCGAGGAACGCGGAAACCCGCGGCGCGGGTGACCATCGGCCGGAAGCCGTTCCAGCTTGCGCCAACCTGGTGCTACTGCTCGTCGTCGTCATGTGCTTCCACCGGCCTCCGGCGACCGTGCGGCGGTCGCGTTGAAGTAGCTCGCGTACTCCTCGTGGAACTCCGGCTCGGGCGGCGACGAGCAGACCACGAAGACGAGATCTTCCATGCCGGTGTTGAAGATGGCATGCTTCGTGCCCGGCGGCACGAAGATCACCATGCCCGGTTCGATAAGGTTGCGCTCACCATCGAGCAAGAAGAGCCCGGAGCCTTTGATGAAGTAGAAGATCTCTTCTGACTTGCCGTGGACGTGCTCCTCTGCGAAGGCCTTAGGGGCGTAGCTCGAGATGAAGAAGTCGATGTTCTCCGCTCCACACTCCTCCTTGGTCACGAGGAGCTTCGTGAGTGCGGCGTCACGGTGTCCCGCGAGGTCGACCCACTCGTACTCTTCGAACCTCCGCACCATCTTCTGTCTTGCCATGTCCTCTCCCTAGGGTTCCTCGGGGATTCAATCCGTCACTGCGTTACCACTCTTCGGCCGGCTGCAGTTCGGCACGGCATCGTTGCATGAAAGGTTCCGATGCACCACGACCGTGCGCGGGTCGGTCATGTCGTGCACGGCATAGCGCGGACCTTCCAGGCCGAAGCCGCTGTCCCGGCGGCCGCCGTAGGGCATCAGGTCCGCGTGATAGCTCGACGAATCGTTGATCATCACCCCACCGACGTCGAGATGCTCGGCAGCCCACAGCGCCCGGTCGATGTTGCTCGTGAAGATCCCGGCCTGGAGTCCGTAACGAGTGGAGTTGGCCACCTCCACGGCAGCGCCCAGGTCCCGGACACTCCGGATCGCGACGACCGGCGCGAAGATCTCCTTCCTCATGAGGTCTGCTTCGTCGGGAACACCTGCGAGGAGCATGGGCTCGAGCAGCGCCCCCTCGCCCTCGCCCCCGGCGACCCGGCGCGCACCCGACTGAACCGCCTGGTCCACCATCCGAGCCGCGCGAGCCCGCTCGGCCGCCGAGACCATCGGGCCGACCTGCGTGCCTCGTTGATGAGGATCGCCGACCTCGAGCCCCTTCACCCGCTCGGCGAGCATCTCCTCCAGCTCGTCCGCGACCTCGTCCACGACGAGGACGCGTTGCACAGAGGTGCACACCTGACCGGCCTTGCGGTAGCCGCCACGCACGATGAGGTCTGCCGCACGTGTGAGGTCGGCATCCTCGCAGACGATGGTCGCGCAGTTGCCGCCGAGCTCCAAATGAGTCTTCGCGATGCCTGAACGCTGCTTTACGAGCAACCCGACCTCCGTAGAACCCGTGAAGGTGAAGTACCGGACCCGGCGGTCCTCGACGAGGCACTGTCCGGTCGTCGAGCCCGGACCGACCACGAGGCTCAAGTACTGGCCCGGGAGCCCGCCCTCGAGCAGGGCCGTGCAGAGATGGATCGAGGAGAGCGGCGTCGACGCGGCCGGCTTCAGCACCACGGCGTTCCCCGCCGCGATCGCAGGCCCGATCTTGTGTGCGACCGTGTTGAGCGGTGCATTGAAGGGCGCAATGGCACCGACTACCCCGACGGGCACCCGCATGGTGAAGCAGATACGTCCCTGTCCGCCCGGCGCGGCGTCGATCGGGACGACCTCCCCCGACAGGCGGAGCGCCTCTGCGGCACAGAGGCGGAGCGTCTCCATCGTCCGGTCGAGCTCGGTCTCGGCGTCCGTGAGGGTAAAGCCGGTCTCCGCCACGTAGTCCTCGATCACCTGGGCCCGAGCGGCTGCCAGCCGCTCGGCCGCGCCGCTCAGGATCTCGCTCCTACGCCGCGGGTCGAGGGGTGCGCGCACGGCTGCTGCGGACGCCTCACCTACCGCTCGTCCGACATCGTCCGGGCTCGCCTGCACCACCTCTGCCACCGGGTCGCCGAGGTACTTGTCGAGCACAAGAAGCCGCTCCCCACCGCTCACCCACTCGCCGCCAATGAGCAACCCGCTCGGCTTCGTCACGACTTGCCTCGCTTTCGCCGGTGCTCCCCTGGGACGCTGCAGCCGGCCGTCCTTCAACACTGCGATCTTGACTTTGCGCAACCATCGTCACATACTGTCGTGGTGAGCGCAACCCCATTGCGCAGACCGCAACAGGCATCGAAGCCCGTCGGAAGTCGTGCCCGAGTCTCCAAGACCGGCCTGGGTTCCAAGAGCGGAGCAGCGGTCATCAGCGAGTACCTGATCGACGAAGGTGTGCCCTACGTGTTTACGTTGTGCGGGCACGGGAACGTGGGCATGCTTGATGCCCTCTTCGACCGCCAGCGCGACATCTCGGTCGTCTCGGTGCACCACGAAGCGACGGCCGGCTTCATGGCCGACGCCTACTTCCGCGTGGCGAAGCGACCGGTAGCCACGCTCACGTCCTGCGGTCCGGGGTCGACGAATCTGCCGATCGCGCTGGCGAACGCCTTGATGGACTCCTCGGCCTTCCTCGCGATTACGGGCAACGTGCCGTCGGTGCAGTTCAACCGCGGCGCGTTCCAAGAGAGCGGCTACCACTTCCAGGCGGACTTCCCGAGCGTGGTCCGTCCCTACGTCAAGCGGTCCTTCCAGACGACGCGCGTCGAGCAGCTACCGGCGGCACTGCGCCAGTCCTTCACCGCGATGACCACCGGCGCCCCCGGACCCGTGCATCTCGACGTGCCGCTCGACGTCTTCATCGAAGAGCTCGGCTCCGACGCGATGGGCGAGCTCTGGCACCCGAGCGTGTCGCCGAGGGCCGCCGTCGCCGCCGAGGACCTCTCCGCGATCGTGGCAGCCCTGACCGGCGCAACGCGCCCATTGCTCCTCGTCGGGCGCGCGGTGGAGGCCTCGGGCGCGAGCACGGTGCTCGCCGAGCTGGTCGCCGAGCTCGGGATCCCGGTGGCCTGGACCCCCGACGGGAAAGGCTGCGCGGATCCACGTCTCGAGACCAGCCTGGGGGAGACGGGCAGGAACGGGACGACCACCGCCAACCGGGCCGCGGCGTCAGCCGACGTCATCGTGGCCGTCGGCGCGAGCTTCGACGATCGAGCCACCAGCTCGTGGCTGCCCGGCGTGACCTTCACCATCCCTCCCGCGCGCCTCGTCCACGTCGCGCTGGACGCCAGGGAACTCGCGCGCAACTACCCACCGGCAATCGGCGTCGTCGCACACCCGGCCAGCTTCTTGCGCCAGCTTCGTGACGCGCTGCGGGGGGGGATGGCTTCCCAGCCCGGGACGGACGGAGCGAGCGGAGTCGGCGTGAAAGGCGGCGGCCAAGGCGGCACCCGATCGACCGGGAGCTTCGCTGCCGACTTGTCCGCCGCCTGGGAACCGTGGCGACGTCAGGTTACGAGCTGGAAGGCCGAGTGGGAGGACCTGCTCGCGTCGAGCGGCGACCTCGACGTCCGGCCGATCCGACCGGGTCGGCTCATCTCCGAGCTCCGAGGCGCGCTCCCCGACGACGGCGTTTTAGTCTGCGACGTCGGATTGCACCACAACTGGGTCGTCCAGCGCTGGCCAGCTCACCGGCCGGGGTCCCTCTTGCACAGCTGGGGGTTCGGAGCGATGGGCTTCGGCGTCGCCGGAGCGGTCGGCGCCAAGCTCGCCGCGCCGACACGCCCGGTTGTCGCCCTCGTCGGCGACGGCTGCTTCCTCATGGGGCCTGCCCCGGTCGCCACGGCCGTCGAGTACGGGATCCCGGCGGTCTGGGTCGTTTGGAACAACGGCGGATACCTGTCGATCCGCGATATCCAGCGCGGCTACTTCGGGCAGGGGCGCACGATCGCGACGGAGTTCTTCGATGCCGGAGGGGATCGCTATTCGGCCGATTACGCAGCGATGGCACGCGCGATGGGTGCAGGTGCGACGACGGTGGAGGACCCCGGCGACCTCGGGGACGCCCTCGCGGCGGCGATCACCGCAGAGCGACCCTGGGTCCTCGACGTCACCGTCGCGCGCGACGAAGCGCCGCTGGCGAGCGGGAGCGGGGAGCTCCCGCCGCTCCCGCACCCCGTTTCCTCGCTGCTCGCGCCGAGGGCGGGGGCGCACCCGATAACGGCTGGTGACAAGTGGTGACGAGGAAGTGAGACACAGCGACGTGAAAGACAGCGAGATGAGCGACAACAAGATGAACGACAGCGAGATGACCGCCAGCATCGTGACGGGCACACGGGTTGGCTGGGGAGTCGTCGGCACCAGCGGGTGGGCAGACCACACTTTCGCTCCGGCGATACGCAATGGTGGGGGAGAGCTGATGGGTGCATCGGGGAGCTCCGCTGAAGGCTCCGCGGCGTTCGCCCGTCGACACGGCGCCGCGCGGGCGTACCGGGATCTCGACGACCTGCTCGCGGACGCGGACGTTCAGGCGGTCTGGGTCGCCTCTCCGACTGACCTTCATTGCGAGCACGCACTGCGCGCACTGGAAGCCGGAAAGCACGTCCTCGTCGAGAAGCCGATGGCCACGTCGGTTGCCGATGCCGAGCGCATGGCGTCGGCCGCGAGCGGCGCCCCAGTCACGACGGCCGTCGGCTTCCAGCACCGCTTCAACCGGTCGCACCAGCGCCTTCGGGAGCTCGCACGATCGGGAGAGCTTGGCGACGTTGTCTTTGTGCGCCTTCACCAGTTCATCAAGGCGGAGGGGCTCCCGAGCGACTGGCGCCGGGATCCTGCGCGCAGCGGAGGTTGGGCGATCAATGATCTCGGCACCCACGTGCTGGACCTCCTCCGGTTCATCGTCGGCGACGTGCAGGTCGCTGGCGGGGCTCTCGCGGCCTCGTCTTTCGACCTCCCCGTCGACGACCTTGCCGTCGCGCTGATGCGCTTCGAGACGCCTGGCGGAGCACCGGGACTCGGCTCCGTCGAGGTGTCCACCACGGTGCCCGGTGCAGAGAGCGCCATGGAGCTCCATGGCACGCAGGGCGTCGCGGAGCTCGTCGACAGCTGGCCTGGCGGTGGCATCCTCCGCGTCGGCGGAGACGAGCAAGTCTTCGAAGTGGTCGACACCTACGCGGCGCAGGTCCGGGCCTTCGCGGCCGCTGCGTCGCAGGGCTCGGGGTACGAGGGCGCGGGATGGGAAGACGGCCTCGCCAACGTCCGATTGGTCGAGGAACTCAATCGCCGGGGTGAGGTGCTCGTCCCAGCGCCGGATCCTGCCGCATGATCCGGCGCTCGGTCCGAGAAGGCGCCGCGCGGCCGGCAGCGGTCGCCGCCGTCATCTTCGGCCTGGGCGCGATTCTTTACCCGCGTTCGCTCACGGTCTTCGACCTCAACTCGGTCGTGAGCAGCGCGACGCCGATCGTGCTCCTTGCCCTCGGCATGACGCTCGTGCTGCTGTCCGGGGAGATCGACCTGTCCGTCGGCTCCACTATGTCCCTCACCTCGATCATGCTCTCGACCTGGATGGGAGGTCAAAGCGGGCGCGAGGTGCCGACGATCCTCCTCGCGCTGGCCGTCTGCATCGGGATCGGGCTCGTGAACGGGTTCCTTGCGGTCGTCGCCAGGATCCCGTCGTTCATCGTCACGCTGTCGACGCTCTTCGTGATCGCCGGTCTGAACCTGCTGTGGACCAACGGCTCCCCGGCGAACAACCTTGCGGCGACATTCCCGACATTGGCCGTCGCATCGAAAGGATTCCTTTCCAGTGGGCTCGTCGTGATCATCCTCGCGACTTTCCTCGTGACGGGCATCCTCACTCGAACGACCTTCGGTCGTTCCCTCTACCTCATCGGTGCGAACCGCCGGGCTGCGTACAACACGGGGGTCTACATCGGCCGCTCCGTGATCGGCGCCTTCGTCGGCTCCGCTCTTTGCGCGGGACTCGCTGGCGTCTATGCGACGTCGTACGCGGGATCGGGCCAGACCTCGCTCGGTGCAGGCATGGAGCTCACCGCGATCGCCGCAGCGGTCATTGGTGGAGTGAGCCTGTTCGGGGGAAGGGGTACCGCAGGCGGTGCGTGCATGGGGGCGCTGATCCTCGCGCTCCTCTTCAACCTCCTGCTGCTGGCCGGGGCATCGTCCGACCTCCAGCCGGTGGTGACGGGGATCGTCCTGCTGGTCGGTTCACTGGCCTACAACCGCGGTGCAGGAAACGCCAACTGGATCCGTGCACTGCGCCGCGTCGCAAGCGCTGCGTTCGGCGCGAGCGGCAGCCGCCTAGACGCCGCAGACACCCCGAGCCTGGACGCTACTAGCGGCGTCGGCCACCGAAGTTCGCACGATGCGACAACTCCAACCCTCGCGCTGGAGGAACCCGCGCGAGACGGATCCCACACTGAAACTCACCTGTCGCGCTGAGCGACCTCAGAGAAGGGGGAAGTACAAATGGCAAGAACGGTCCATCCGACGAAAGGGAGGTCCAGGTATCGCCCTCTAGGGACCTGGACGATGGCGCTCGCCGTCGTGCTCCTCGCGTTGTCATGGGTGGGCGGCGGTGTGGCATCCGCATCCGCCGCTCGTCACAAGAGCCCCAAACTGACACTTCCCAAGGAGCCCTTCATCGGCGTCACTGTCAATACGTCCAAGTTCAAGAAAAGCCCGCCCTACACGATCGCGTTCGCGGATGCCGGGCTCACAAACTCCTTCCTCGTGATGGAGGATGCAGAGTTCAAGTGGGGCGTGGCGTCCGAGCACGGACTGGTGAAGGCTGTCTTCACCAACGCCGAAGGGACAGTGACAAAGCAGATCGGCGACATCGACAGCCTTCTCACCCAGCATGTGGATGCGATCATCTTGAACGCGACGGACTCCAGCGCCTTGTGCCCATCCATCACAAAGGCGGTGTCGCAGGGCGTCCCGGTGTTCGTCGTGGAGCGCGCGGTGAACTGCTCCACGTACACCGAGTTCCTGAACGACCGCGATAACCAGGACGGCTACCTCCAGGGTGAGTTCGTTGCGAAGACGCTGCACGGGAAGGGTAACGTCGTCGTGGTCGGAGGACACCAGGGCAACGGCGCGACCGAGCAGGAGGTGGACGCCGGCAAGTCGGTGCTCAAGCACTACAAGGGTATCCACGTGCTCACCACGATCTTCGCCACATACACACCGAGCAAGTGCGAGCAGGAAATACGCCCGGTCCTCGACCGCTACCCCTCCATCCAAGCGATCGAATCGATCAGCGGGAACCAGGGGATCGGCTGCTACAACGCCGTCCGTCAAGCGGGAAGAGTCAAGCAGATCAAGGCCTGGACCGGTGACACAGCCAACGCGTGGCTGAAGATCGTCGCGAAGACCCACATCCACTCGGACTTCACGCCCATCCCCGTCAAGGTCGGCTACTACGCCGTCCGTCAGGCGGTGAAAGCACTTGAAGGCAAGCCGATCCCGAAGGACTTCATCGTGCCGAAGCCGAAGATCACCAGTGCCAACGTGAAGAAGTTCGCGAAAATAAATTACCCGACAGGCTGGTGGTACACGGGCGGGATGCCCTGCAGCTACACACCCTACTGCAAGAAGTGACGCAGCTCTACGTAGCCGGCACCGAGGGAACAGCCGCTTCCTCGGTGCCGGCAGTGTCGGTAGAGAACGTCTGGAAGCGCTATGAAGCTGCGGATGTGCTCCGCGACGTGAGCGTGGACTTCCACCCCGGACAGGTCCATGCGATCGTCGGCGAGAATGGCGCCGGGAAGAGCACGCTCGTCAAGATCATAGCGGGCGAGACCCAGCCGACGCACGGCCGGGTGCTCGTGCGCGGCGAAGAGGTGCACCTGCGCTCTCCGGCTGATGGCATCGCGCGCGGTATCGCCTGCGTGTACCAAGAGCTGACGCTCCTTGACAACCTCTCGGTTCCCGAGAACGTGCTCCTCGGCATCGAGCCGCGCAGTGGCGGCGGGATCCTCCGTCGGGACGAACTGGAAGCGAAGGCGAGCGACCGCCTAGCCGCGGTCGGGCTGGAAGGTGTCCGCAAGGACAGGGTGGGCCAGCTGCCCGTCGGGCTCCAGAGCCTGATCGAAGTCGCGAAGTGGGGAGCCCGGGCAGGAAGTGTCCTGATCCTCGACGAGCCCACCTCCGCCCTCCGCGCCGACGAGTCCGAGCTGCTCTTCGAGGCAGTCGAAGCCCTCCGGGCAAGTGGCGTAGCGCTGATCTACATCTCACATCGGCTCGGCGAGGTGGTACGACTGGCCGACGTCGCGACCGTGCTTCGCGACGGGGCCGTTGCCGGCGCGCTGGAGCGCGGCGCGATCGACGAGGACGCGCTGATCAGCCTCATGGTGGGCGGGGCGAGGAACCGTCGCCAGCAGGAGCGATCCGGCGAAGCGGCGGCACCGACACGCCCGGATGCGCTCACTGTCGAGCACCTGAGCGGCGAACGCTTCGCCGACGTGTCCCTCTCCGTCCGCCCCGGCACGATCCTCGGGATCGCCGGCCAGGTCGGGAGCGGTGTCGAAGAGTTGTCCGAGACGATCGCAGGCTGGCGGAAGCCGACTAGCGGGCTCGTGAGTTGCCGCGGGACGCGGTGCCCTCCGGGAAACCTGAGGAAGGCACGGCAGTTGGGCCTCGTATTCCTCCCTGCCGACCGGAAGGTCGACGGCCTCGCACAGGGCCGGCTCGCGAGTGAGAATGTCGCAGCCGGCATCCGCTCGAAGTGCGCCCGCTTCGGGATCGTCTCCGCGTCCGCCGAGCGCGCCGCCATCTCCGCCGCGGCCCGGAGCGCGCGCCTCAGTCCCGAGCTGCTCGAGCGAGATGCGCTACGGATGAGCGGAGGCCAACAGCAAAAGGTGCTGCTCGCCCAGTGCCTCGTTGCCGAACCGGACACCCTCGTGGTGGTCGAACCGACCCGTGGCGTCGACGTGGCGGCCCGCGAGGAGATCCATGCCTCCCTCCGCGATTCGTGCCGCGAGCGCAGCCTGGCCGTCGTCGTCGCCTCCTCCGACAGCTCCGAGCTCATCGACCTCTGCGACAGGATCGCGGTGATGCGCTCTGGCCGCATCACTGAGTTCCTCGACGCGCACGAGATGACCCGAGAATCCCTCCTCGCCGCGATGTCGCGCCCGTACGAAGCCGGTGAGATCGCCGCGGCCGCCGTGGTTGGCAGCGGTGAGGCCCCGGACCTCGCGAGGAGGGACGCCCTCGCCGGGCGGACGCCGCTATCGCTGGGGGCCCCTGAGTCCCAAGACGCGGAGCTTGCCCCCGGTCACATGCCGAGACGCGTGAGCGCGGCCCCAGGACTTCGGGTCCCTCTCTCGGGAAACGGCGCGCTGGCGCTTCCGGCACTCCTCGGCGCCATCGCCATCGCCATCTGCCTGTCCTTCGCTTCACCATATTTCCTCACGGCGAGCAACCTCGGGAGCCTCGGGCGAGAAGTCGTCGTCCTCGGCCTCGCGAGCCTGGGTGAGATGCTCGTGATCCTGCTCGCGGGGATCGACCTCAGCATCGGAGCGGTGATCACCCTCACCAACCTGGTGTCGAGCTCGCTGCTCCTGCACATGAGCCCAGCCTCCGCGGTACCGCTAAGCCTCTGCGTCGGGGCCGCGAGCGGGATCCTGTGCGGCACTGGAGTCGTGATCGGACTCCCTTCGTTCCTAGTGACGTACGCGATCAGCCTGATCGAAGGGTGCGTCGCGCTGATCTGGTTCGCCCACAGCGTCGGGCCCGTTCCGAAGAGCTTCTGGAGGCTCGCGAGCGCATCGGTCGGGCCGGTTCCAATCGCGACGATCGGCCTGCTCGTCGTAGTCGCCCTCCTCTTCGCCTTCCTGCGCTCGACGGCACTTGGTCGCCACTGGTTCGCGGTCGGGAGAGACGTCGTGTGTGCCCGGCGCAGCGGTCTCTCCGTTCGTTGGATCATCTTTCTGCCGTACCTGCTCTCGGGCATCCTCGCGGCGGCCGCGGGCATCTTCTTGACGGCACGTGTCGGCGGAGGTCTTCCGGGATCGGGCACAAGCGTGACCCTCGACGCGATCGCCGCCGTGATGCTCGGAGGGGCGAGCTTCTTCGGCGGCCAGATCAGCGTCGCCGGGACGATCTTCGGGGTCGTCGTCCTGACGCTAGTCGGGAACGGGCTCGATCTGCTCCACGTGAACGGGTTCTTGAACGAGGTCGTCCTTGGCGTCATCGTGCTGCTCGTCGTCGGCAGCTGGTCCGTCGCCCGGCGGCCACGCCGCGGCGAGCGTGTCCTTTGAACAGCACCCGAGTCGACGTGCTCGCCACACGCGCACGCTGCTTCACGAAGTACAGAAGGGAAGAGAGAGGCCGCAAATGAGCGATTTGATGGATGCCCACTACGACGTCGTGGTCGTCGGAGGGGGGAACGCGGCGCTATGCGCTGCGCTGGCGGCTGCCGAGGGGGGTGCCTCTGTGCTGGTCCTCGAGCGCGCACCATACGAGGAGCGGGGTGGAAACTCGGCATTCACCGCCGGCGCGATCCGGTTCGCCTACAACGGTCTCGACGACATCCTGTCGTTGTGCCCGGACCTTCCTCCCGAGCAGGTCGCCAAGACCGACTTCGGCACCTACACGGTCGCAGACTTCCTCGACGACATCGGACGGGTTACCGAGTACCGCTGCGACCCCGACCTCGCGGAGATTCTCGCCACGCGCAGCTTCGAGACCATGCAGTGGATGCAGTCCCGCGGCGTTCGGTTCGCCCCCATCTACGGGCGTCAGGCCTTCAACGTCGACGGGCGGTTCACCTTCTGGGGTGGCCTCACCCTGGAAACGGTGGGGGGTGGGCCGGGGCTCGTCGACGCCCTGACGACGGCCGTCGAGAAGGCAGGCGTATCCATCCGCTACCGGACCCGGGCGATGGACCTCATCACCGATCGCCGCGCGGTGGCCGGCCTCCGCTACCTCGACGGTGATGAGGAGCATGCACTTGGTGCGGACGCAGTCGTGCTCGCCTCCGGCGGTTTCGAGGCGAACGTCGAGTGGCGGACCCGCTATCTCGGTCCGGGTTGGGACCTCGCCAAGGTCCGTGGCACCCGATTCAATACTGGGGACGGGATCCGCATGGCCCTCGACGCGGGTGCCATGCCGTGGGGTAACTGGTCGGGAGCCCATGCGGTCGCCTGGGACCTCCATGCGCCGCCCTTTGGAGACCTCTCCGTCGGGGACGCCTTCCAGAAGCACAGCTATCCCTTCTCCGTGATGATCAACGCGGAGGGACGCCGCTTCCTCGACGAGGGTGCCGACTTCAGGAACTACACGTACGCAAAGTACGGAAGGGTCATCCTAGCTCAGCCCCAGCAGTTCGCGTGGCAGGTCTTCGACGCAAAGACGATCCCGTTCCTTCGAGACGAGTACAGGATTCGGCGCATCACGAAGGTGAGCAGCTCAACCCTCGGGGAGCTCGCCACCAAGCTCGAGGGCGTAGACGCCGTGCAGTTCCTCAAGACGATCGAGGAGTACAACGCGGCAGTCATGACCGACGTCCCCTTCAACCCGAACATCAAGGACGGGAAAGGCACGAAGGGCCTGGCGATCGACAAGTCCAACTGGGCAAACACCATCGACACGCCTCCGTTCGAGGCGTACGCGGTGACTTGTGGGGTCACTTTCACCTTCGGAGGTCTGCGGATCAACGAGTCGTCCCAAGTGATCGACACCGAGGGGGACGTGATCCCCGGCCTCTTCGCCGCTGGCGAGCTCGTCGGCGGGCTCTTCTACTTCAACTATCCCGGGGGAACCGGCCTCATCAACGGATCTGTCTTCGGCAAGATCGCGGGTGAAACCGCTGCGAGGTCGGTCCGCGTGCAGTGACCGTTCCCCAGGAGCCGCCGGTGGGTTCTCTCCCCGGGCGCCAGCGGTGTCGTCGACCGGCGTGTGGGCGTCGAGCCAGCGACCACGTCAGAGCTGACCGTCCGCCATGACCAGCGAAAGTCGGCTCGTCAGCCGTACCACCTGTCGGACGACTGGCCCGGCTCCGGTTTGGGGGAACTCGGTGATGGCTGTCACCTCCTAACGGCGAGGCGGTGACATCACCTTTTACCCGGACCTGCTCTGTGCTCAACGTGTGCTTGTGCTCACGTTGTGGATCCCGCCTGTCGATGTCGGGCTGTCGTGCCTGTCCCGATCGAAGATGTCACCTTGTGCGAGTTGTGACCCCGTGTGGCGCCCGTCGCTCCACTGCGCCCGAGAGGGAAGCCATCGCGATCCCGTTTCCGGGGGCGGGCAGAGACGATCGGTGTACCGCGAGGCGTCCTCTCCTAGCTTCGTCTCCAGGATGGGGGGCTCCACCACTCTGACCACCTACCCGCGAGGCTGCCACGGCGCGCCGCGCTCCATGCGAGCGTCGGCGCAGGGACCTCAGAGGAAAGGCGAGTCCCCGACTGCGCCGGCCGGACCGATCGAGGCACGGGCCCGGACGACGCGCTCGAACGCGTCCGGGTCGTCCGGGGTAAGGAATGGTTGGACGGCTCGACCTAGGTCGAGGGCGAAGCCGACCGCCTTGATCGGCCGCTTGGGGTCGAGACTCGCCCAGTACTTGAAGTTCCCGGTGCCCCAGATTCGGCCCTTGCCGCGCAACGCGCTCATGGCAACCCTCCGCATGCCACGGACCGATCCGTATGGGATGCGCTTGGTTCCCCACGGGAAGTAGTAGGCCCGCACCTGAATCCCCTCGTCGGTGCAGGTGATCCACCGATCGTGATAGGCATCCATGCTCGTCACCTCCTCCGCTGCGCGGGAGGCTACCCCGCCCGATGAGCGCCCCGGGAGGTCGAGCGGGACGCTGGCCTATAGTGGTGGCTCGCCTCTCGTGGGCGCTTCGGATTCTGGCCAGCTTCCCTGCCACGCAGGAAGGCCAGCAAGGAATCCGCAGTCCACCAGGGACCTGTGGTGCAGCTAGGAGTGCACGCCGGCCTGTCAAGCCGGAGGTCGCGGGTTCAAATCCCGTCAGGTCCGCGCCGCCGGGTCCCCATGAGGGCTCCTGCGGCGGCAGCTAGCCTGTCGCCCGCGGTCGGGTAGCTCAGTTGGCAGAGCGCGCGCCTGAAAAGCGCGAGGTCACCGGATCGACGCCGGTCCCGACCACTGAGGGTTGGTTCACCAATTGACCCGCTTTTGGTTTCCCAGTTAGATGACTAAGTCCAGCAACGCGCCCATTTCCGCTCGTTCGGCTGCCACACACGACTGATTCGGGCCACAAAGTGGTGGCCCCGTCCTTTGGGGCGGCTGGGTTCCTGTGCCCGGACGCGCCGAGGTCCAGGTGGTAGGACCACCTGGACCCTATGGCAGTGATCTAGCCGTTATTTGGGGGGGAGGTTCCGCCGTGAGCCGGTGACTCATCAGCGGTCGCGGCCTCATCGGGCTGCTTCGCCACCCCTTGGGCGTCCGCAGCCTGCGGTGCTGGCCCCGTTCCTTCATCCCTGGCTGCCGCATCGGCCTCGCCATCGGTGTCTGCGTCTTCGAAGGGGCGTCCATCGGCTACCCGCTCGTTTAGCTCAAGGTTGTGGGCGACGGCCATGCAGATCGCGGCCATCTCGTGGCTGTCTATGCCGAAGGCATGTACGGCGCTGCGCGTGAGACCCTCGCTGTTCCGAAGCATTTTGATGACGGACTCAACGAGATTCCGCCTGCCGTAGCTCTTGACCCAAGCGGAGGTCCCATACGGCACGATCTGATAGTTGTCGAGCTCGTCGTCGTACATCGTGATGCACCCAGAGTTGGACTGGCAGCAGCACTCCAGGTCGGATGGAGCGTCCACGTAAGGAACCTCGTGGCTGAGGCGACTGGTGGAAGGATTGAGTGTCGGGTTCTTCGCCCTGCCCGCGTGAAAGGGGCACCGCAGGAGCATCTTGCCTCGCCTGGACGTGTCTTGCTGAGACCACCCATAGGTGCGAGCCCGCTCGTCATATGCAGCCTTGGCCTCGTCGCTCTTGCGTGGGTC
Source organism: Acidimicrobiales bacterium (assembly GCA_036796435.1). Classification (GTDB taxonomy): domain Bacteria; phylum Actinomycetota; class Acidimicrobiia; order Acidimicrobiales; family RAAP-2; genus JAJYVT01. The sequence goes on along the minus strand of DAIRCY010000002.1, from coordinate 14,411 downwards.
CCCGTCGATGGTCCTGAGGTGGCCTGGCAGCGCGGCGTGGAAGAACGTTCCACAGTTCTCGAAGAGCGTGTCGATCTTCCCCTTGTCCTGTCCGTCGCCGTTGCCCTTGCCGATGGCTCCCTTGCCCTTGCCGATGGCTCCCTTGCCCTTGCCCTTGCCCTTTGTGCGTACCTTGGCAACTGGCACACACTTCTGCTTCAGGTACGCGGGAAAGTCCATGGTTACGTTGATGCCGAGCTCTCGCAGCTTCCTACGGAAGGTTTCTGCCCTTGCCATCGTGTATGCACGGTCACAGACAACGTCGACGATGGTGGGGGCCAATTCGAGCGCGACTTCGATGGCCCTGAAGCCCGCATCGCCACGATGCCAGCCCGCCGGCGTCAAGTCGATCCCCAAAATGTATAAGGGGGCGCGCTCGTAATCCCTCCCAGCGTTCGCCAGGTTCCGGTTCCACACAAATTCGGGTACCGCGCAGACGACGTGGGCCTCGTACCCGACGAACCACTCTGTCGGCTGCGTGCTCGTCGTCGTGCGGTGACCCATCCGCGCATGGCTATCAGCGGTATAGATGACTCGCCCGGCGTCGGCGCGGGTTCCAGCTCGAGATCGCCGGCTGCTCTTCGTCTCGATGACTTCCGTGATGATGGGATCCACCACTTCTTCGTCGCCCTCGGCGATGCCCTTCCAGAAGGCGGCGGCTCGGTCCTCCTCCGCGCACACCTCCTTCTTCGCCAACCAATGGATCTTCGCCCTGCTCTCCCACGCCGCTCCATCTAGCGCACACGCCTTCATCCTGGCGAGGCGGCTCGGAGGAATAGACGCCCGCAGAAGATGGACCTTCAACCACCTGAAGTCGCAGACGGTGCCATCGGCTGCGATCCAACCACTTGCGAGTGAGCGTTCAAGCCTCTTCACCTGGGCCCAGACCGACCTGTACGAGGGCGGGCAGTAGGTCTCCGGGTCATAGAGCCCGAGTTCGTAGCGCACTCGCGCAGGCAACTCCGCCAGCGTCCACATCACTCGGGCGCGGCTCATCAATTTGCAGCACCACACCGAAAGCACCATCGCGACAAGAACGGCTTCTGGCGGATAGTCGCACCGGCTACCGCGGTGGCCGCGTAGCCTCTCAGTCAGATACGGAAGCGTCCCGCTACTCCGCAACATCTGCCGGACAGCGTCTACCCGGCGAGCACGAAAGGAGCGTTCGTCGCCCGAGCACAGGCGGAGGCGATTGAGCTGCCGCAGACGATCCAAGTCCTTTGGGTGGTTGTTCCTGTCGATGGCGCGAAGCAAGCGCGGAGAGGGCTTGGGTGGCCTGCCTTGGAGCAGCCGGCGATGGTCGGAACGCCTGCGCCCGCGCGAGGTGTAAGGGGTCGGAGCACTCATGCATCCAGCGCCTTTGCGAAGCCCTCCTCGTCGGGCACTTGAGCAAGGAGGGATGCGATTTCCGCCAGATACCTTGAGCTCGCGCCGGAGATCGCCAGAAGGGTCGACAGTGGGGTGTTGTTTCGCAGGTGCGCCGCGATCCAGGTTGCGCGGGCTCGCCCAGGCACGATCGGGCCCAGGTTCCGCACCTCGAGCCCCTTCCAGGCGTCAGACATCTGGACCCAGCGCCTGTTGAGCCCCGCGCTCCGGAGCGAGCCCCTGAGGAGCGGGCCATCCCCCACCGACTCCGCCGCTTCGAGGAGCATCGCCGAGTAGCTGGCCCGGACGGGTACGAGCCGCTCATATGGCCGGCGCACGTGGATAGCCAGGCGCCCGTTGGGGAGGTCGATGAGATCGTCAGTCTCGACCCACGGGAGCGACCTACCATCCAGTCCTGCGCCAAAGGCTCCTCCCGCCGCAGCGAGGAGGCGTCGCCTTCTTACACCCGTGCTGGACGTGGCCTTGAGTGCAAAGGCCCGCTCCTCGTCGGTGCTGTACGGCCTCATGACCCGGGCGCCGACGAGCTTGGGGCCCTCCGCCGGCCATGGTGCCGGAGGGGCGACGATGGGGCAGGCCCGCTTCAGGTACGAAGCTGCGGCGTGCTTCCACTCATCCGAACGGTCTGCGTTCTTGGCGAACACCCACCAATCGACCTCGTGCGGGATGCAGATCTTGTTGAGGTCGACAACCCTGCGACGCTTGTAGACGTCCCGGACGAACCCAGCGAGGTAGCGCACCTGCTCGAAGCCGTTCGACATTCCGCCGGGAATGAGCAGCTTCACAGCAGCGCGGACCAGGTCTCCGACGACCTCGTCCCATAGAACGAGGTCTGCAGCGGCCCACGCTGGGCGGTAGCGGTCGATCCGGGCCTCGAGCTCGGGGGTGAGGAGCTCCGGGGAACCTTTCATCCTCCGTCCCCACACGACCCCGGCGCTGGCCAGCTCGAACCAGTGCGCTTCAGCGGGGGGCCGGGAAGGCCGCTTGGTCCTCTTCGAAACGCGCCTCGATTTTGCGCTTGTCGTCGCTCCAACAGCCGCCTCTTTAGGCTGTTCGCTCCCTTCGAGCCGCCCACTACTGTGCGGCGCGGTCCCACTGCCATCGCCGGTGCATATACGCACCGGCGCACCCGCCGCAATTCGGGCGAGCCCGACGACAGATGTGCCCAGCTCAGCGGGCTGGTCGACGAGCGCCACAGCGCGGGGAGCCCAACAGGCTCCCGCCGCTGTCATCGCGTCCCCGGTGTTGGGCATGATCGCAACCTACCGACCGGGTGTGACACATTAGCCTAAATGGGGAGTTGTGCTATTGCTCGATCAATGGGAAATGAACGGTTCTGGACACGAAGAACTAGTAACGTCCACTTGTGGCTGAACGCGTCCACACTGGACGCGACGCTCGACTATGCTCAGATCGTGGCTGTCACACCAAGAGCACCCCGCAACTTCCTGCTCTCCCCCAAGCAGTTCGGCAAGCTGTCCGCGAGGTGGCGGGACGACTACTCACCCGAGCAGACGGGCAAGCTCGGAGCGGCGTGGTACCAGCACTGCTTCGTCTCACTGGCGTCGGACGAGATCGCTCGCAAGTACACAGACAATCTGACCGCCTTCGCCGAGGCGTTGGCCGACCGCTTCGGCGTCGGGAGCGACCCCCAAGACGTCCAACGGAAATTCAGGGGCGCCCGTTTTGCCCAGATGGACGACTACATGCTCTGGATCCAGTTGATCGGTAACCGCTGTCTGCCGGTATATGCAGATCGGAAAGCGGCGCTGCCTCCGTCCTCGCTTGTCGGCGAGCGTCCCCGGCGGCGAGCCAAGGCGTAGTCCCACACCGCGACGGCAGGCCTCCTCCACAGACGATACGCGCGGCGCGGTTAACACACCCTCTTCGTAGGGTCATCTGTGCGGCGTATGCTGTGTGCACTGTGTCAAAGGCGCGCCGCTCAGTTCCTCGAGAGCTCGTCGTTGGAAAGTGGCCGGATGGCGTGACCGACGACCCGGCAGTCGCGGCCATGCAGACATATGTCCGCAACCTGAGGAAAGCCATCGAGGGACAGAGCATGCGCGAGGTCATGCGCAAGACTGGTATCGCTCACACGACGCTGATGCGCCTAATCAACGGGACAACGTGGGGTGACAACTACACGCTGGCTCGGCTAGAGGCATTGCTCGGTCCTCTGTGGCAGCGCGACGGCATGGCAGGGAACGGAGCCTCTGCAAGCTGACGGGTGCCTGTCGGAGACAGCGGCTAGATCTCCTGTCGCTTGTGCGTCGTAGTCGAAGTGGGTGCGAAGGGGCCTGGCTTGGAGTTTGTCGCCCCGGATTGGTTGGTTGGCTGCGATCCCGAGAAGAGCTGGCTGCTCTGAGAACTTCTGCCTACTCTGATGCAGAACTGTCGGGCTCGTCGGAGGAGGGGACGTGAGCGACGACGCCAACGCATACCTCACCCCTGAGGCGAGGGCTCGAGTCGAGATCGACCGAATGCTCCGGTCAGCCGGCTGGGAGGTCCAGGACCGCCTGGAGATGAACCTCTATGCCGGCCAGGGTGTCGCCGTGAGGGAGTTCCTCCTCGAGGGCAACAAGGAGGCCGACTACCTCCTCTTCGTCGACCGCCAGGCGGTGGGTGCGGTCGAGGCCAAGAAGGAAGGCTCGACGCTGACCGGCGTCGAGCCCCAGTCGGCCACCTACGCAGAGGGTCTCCCTGCCACCATCGCAGCGCCATTTCGGCCCCTTCCTTTCCTCTACGAGTCGACCGGGGTCGAAACCCGGTTCACCAACGGGCTCGACCCGGACCCGAGGAGCCGGGACGTCTTCAGCGTCCACCGGCCCGAGACCCTTGCCGAGTGGGTCGAAGAGGCACAGGGTGCAGAGAAGGAGTCTCTCCGGACGCTTCGTGGACGCCTGCGTTACATGCCGCCGATCGACGCATCCTCGCTTTGGCCGCCGCAGGAGCGAGCGCTTTGGGGGCTTGAGTCGTCGCTCTCCGTGGACCGCCCTCGCGCCCTCATCCAGGCAGCGACCGGGTCGGGAAAGACCTATGTGGCCGCCAACGAGTCCTGGCGGCTGATCCGCTTCGCCGGGGCGCGCAGGGTCCTGTTCCTGGTCGACCGAGCGAACCTCGGGCGCCAGGCCCTCGGCGAGTTCGAGCGCTTCCGCGTCCCCGGCGACGGCCGCAAGTTCACCGAGCTCTACAACGTCCAGCGCCTCACCACGAACCGCATCGACCCTGCGGCCCGGGTGGTCATCTGCACCATCCAACGGCTCTACTCGGTCCTCCGTGGCGAAGAGGCCCTCGACGAGGAGCTCGACGAGCGCTCGGGGTTTGAGGCCGTCACACCGGGCAACGTCGAGGTCTCCTACACCGAGATCCCCCCTGAGACCTTCGACATCATCATCGTTGACGAGTGCCACCGCTCCATCTACGGCGTGTGGAGCCAGGTGCTCGACTACTTCGACGCCCACATCATCGGGCTCACGGCCACCCCCTCCAAGCAGACGCTCGGCTTTTTCAACCAGAACCTCGTGTCGGCCTACACCCACGAGGAGGCGGTCGCCGACCACGTGAACGTCGACTTCGACGTCTATCGGATCCGCACCGAGATCTCCGAGCAGGGTGCGACGGTTGACAAGGGGTCCTGGCTCGAGTTCAGGGACCGGGCCACGAGAAGACGGCGCTGGCAGGAGCTCGAGGACGACCTCACCTATACAGCAAGCGACCTGAACAACTCCGTTGTCGCTGAGGATCAGATCCGCACCGTCATCCGACAGTTCCGTAACGTGTTCTCGACCGAGCTCTTCCCAGGCCGAGAGACGGTCCCAAAGACCCTCGTCTTCGCCCGAGACGACAGCCACGCCGACGATCTCGTCCAGATCATCCGAGAGGAGTTCGGCAAGGGCAACGACTTCTGCGTGAAGATCACCTACAAGACGACCGGTGAGAAGCCCGAGGACCTCCTCGCGAAGTTCCGCACCTCGACCATGCCCCGCATCGCCGTCACCGTCGACATGATCGCCACCGGCACCGACGTGAAGCCGCTCGAGTGCCTCATCTTCATGCGGACGGTCAAGTCCCGGAACTTCTTCGAGCAGATGAAGGGCCGCGGGGTCCGCGTGGTAGACGACGCAGAGCTCCAGGGGGTGTCTCCGGGGGCAATCACCAAGACACGCTTCGTCATCGTCGACGCTGTTGGAGTCACCGAAGTCGACATGGGCGAGTCAAGGCCACTTGAGCGCAGGCACACCGTCCCATTGAAGAAGCTCTTCGAGCAGCTGGCGACCGGAGACCGCAATCCCGACGTCGTGTCGTCGGTGGCGTGCCGCCTCGTGCGACTCGACCACCAGCTCACCAAGTCCGACCGTGCCGAGCTCACCGAGATCGCTGGCGGTGTGGACCTTTCAGTCATCGCCGCCGACCTGGTGCGTTCTGTCGACATCGACGCTGCCTACGAGCAGGCGAAAGAAGAGCTCGGCACCGAGCCGACCGACGACGAGGTCGAACAGGTCCGCATGAAGCGCATCGAAGCGGCGGTGCTGCCCCTCGCCGCCAATCCGAAGCTGCGGATCCGCATTCTCGATCTGCGCTCCAGCTACGAGCAGACGATCGACGCAGTCTCTGCCGACAAGGTCATCGAGTCCAGCTACTCGCTGGATGCGACCGCACGAGCAAAGCAGACGATCACCGACTGGCGGGCATTCATCGAGGCGAACAAAGACGAGCTCACTGCCCTCCAGATCCTCTACTCGAAGCCGGCCGGCAAGCGGCTGACGTTCTCCGAGATCAGAGAGCTCGCCAACGCCATCAGCCGGCCACCGAGGGCGTGGACCCCCGAGCGCATCTGGGACGCCTACGAGGCCTTGGAACGCTCACGCGTCCGTGGTCACGGTGGGCGAGTGCTCACCGATCTGGTGTCCCTCGTGCGCTTCACGCTCCAAGACGAACCGGAGCTCATCCCGTGGATCACCCAGGTCGACGAACGCTTCTCCCGATGGCTGGCGGGACAACGTGCTCGCGGCCAGGACTTCACGCCGACCCAAGTTCAGTGGCTCGAGCTCATCAGAGACCACATCGCAGGCAGCCTCGACATCCGGATCGAGGACCTCATGGAACCACCCTTCAGCGGGCACGGCGGATTGATCAAAGCGCGAGACCTCTTCGGCGATGAGCTGGAGGAGCTCATGTCCGAACTCACGGCGGTGCTGGTGGCATGAACGCGGAAGAGCTCCCCAAGGGGTGGGCAATGGCAACGATTGGCGACCTGTGTGCCCCTATCGAGAAAACTGATCCGCAGAAGTGGGTGCGCGACACCTCGTTCACCTACTTTGACATCAGCTCAATTGATAGCAACCACCATCAAGTGCGGGAAGGCCGGGAGATTCCTGCGAGCGCTGCCCCTTCCAGAGCGAGGCAGATGGTCCAACCCGGTGATGTCCTCTTCTCGACCGTCCGCACGTATCTTGAAAACATCGCAAGGGTGCCCGCTAAGGCCGGAGATCTCCCGCTGTTAGCGTCAACGGGATTTTGCGTCCTTCGCCCTGTCGGAGGAGTCGACCCTCGGTTCCTGTTCTATCGCTGCATGGCTCCCGACCTGCTTGCAGCTATGGAAGCTCACCAACAAGGGACCAGCTACCCAGCCATCAGGGATCAGGATCTTTTCTCGTTCAAGATTGCTGTACCGCCGCGGGCAGAGCAGGTGCGGATCGCTGATGAACTCGAGCGCCGCCTCTCCCACGTCGACGCAGCTAACCGCGCACTTGAGGTCGCGCTGCACAAACTGACGCAAGTGAGCACGGCGCTCATCGATCGGGCCGTAACCGGCCGTCTTGTCGCCTGCTCTCTCGATCGGCTCGATGCGTCGTTGCTTGAAGTTGCAGCCAAGGGGGCTACTGGGATGACCACTCGGCTTCCCTCAGATTGGCGCTGGGTGCGATTGGCTCACCTGCTACGAGAGCCTATGAGGAACGGACGCTCGGCGCAGACGGCGGCGGCCGGATCCGGTGTGCGCACTTTCACCATCACCGCCGTAACGAAGCGCGACTTCGGTTTGCACCACACCAAGTGGGCAGTCGGGGATGCCGACAGACTCAAGGACGTGTATGTAAAGACAGGAGACCTCTTCGTCCAGCGGTCAAACACTCCAGAATTGGTAGGAAGCGCAGCTCTCTACAGAGGTCCGGACGACGTTGCGGTGTTCCCCGATCTGCTCATCCGGTTACGCACCGTGCCAGCTGTACGACCGGAGTGGCTGGACCTGGTGCTGCGCTGGCAGAGGTCTCGAACGTATCTACGCTCCGTTGCAGTTGGCCTAGCCGGCTCAATGCCGAAGATAGATCAGGCGAAGATCGGCAGCCTCCTCGTACCCGTGCCGCCGACGCGCTCACAAGATGAGGTCCTTCAAGATTTGTCCCGCCGTTTATCCCTAGTAGAGGCAGCCGAAGCAAGTGTTTTCGCCAACCTACGCAAAGCGCAGCGGCTGCAGGCCTCACTCTTCGCTGAGGCTTTCAGCGGGCGACTCGTCCCCCAAGACGCCGGCGACGAACCTGCGACTGTGCTCCTCGAGCGCATAAGGGCCTCTCGCAAGAGCGAACCGGCTCGCCGACCTCGACAGGCACGGAAGGAGAAGGTGTCGTGACGCCGCAGCAGATCGTCGCCAAGCTGTGGAGCTACTGCCATGTGCTTCGCGACACCGGCGTGGGCACCCTCGATTACGTCGAACAGCTCACGTTCCTTCTCTTCTTGAAGATGGCCCAGGAGCAATTCGAGCTCACCGGGCGGCGCGTGGTTCCCAAAGGACTCGACTGGCCGTCACTTCTGAAGCTCGACGGGGACCAGCTCGAGACCCAGTACCGCAAGGTCCTCGAGGGCTTGGGCAAGCAGCCCGGTGCTCTTGGGGAGGTGTTCCAGAAGGCCACCAACAAGGTCCAGCAGCCGGCGATCCTCCGACGCCTCATCGTCGACCTCATCGGTGCGGAGAACTGGTCGGGCATGGACGCCGACGTGAAGGGCGACGCCTACGAGGGCCTCCTTGCCAAGGGCATCACCGACGGCGGTTCGAAGGCCGGCCAGTACTTCACGCCGCGCGCTCTCATTCGGGCCATGGTCGAGGTCATGGACCCCGGACCTGGCGACACGATCTGTGACCCCGCCTGTGGCACCGGCGGCTTCCTGCTCGTCGCGCACGAGCACATCTTGAAGCACAACCCGGTCCTCGACCCCGACCAGCGCAAGCACCTCCGTGACGACGCGCTGCGTGGCGTGGACATCGGGGACCTCGTCTACCGCCTGTGCGTGATGAACATGCTCTTGCACGGAGTCGGGACCCCGACAGCGCCTCCGCCGATCTCGAGAGACGACGCGTTGGCTGCCCACCCTGGTCGCCACTTCTCCATGGTCCTCGCCAATCCACCCTTCGGTCGCAAGAGCTCGGTGGCCGTGGTCAACGAAGAGGGAGACGAGGAGCGCGAGGACCTCACCATCTACCGCACAGATTTCTGGACGACGACGTCAAACAAACAGTTGAACTTCGTCCAGCACATCAAGACGATCCTGGCCATGAACGGGCGGGCGGCCGTCGTCGTCCCGGACAACGTCCTCTTCGAAGCCGGGGCCGGAGAGACCATCCGGCGGGCCCTCCTCACAGAGTGCGATGTGCACACGCTTCTGCGGCTCCCGACCGGGATCTTCTACGCCCAGGGGGTGAAGGCGAACGTCTTATTCTTCGACCGCAAGCCAGCATCAGAGAAGCCGTGGACGAAGGAGCTGTGGGTTTACGACTTCCGGACCAACAAGCACTTCACCTTGAAGCAGCACCAGATGACGAGAGCAGACCTCGACGAGTTCGTCGCCGCCTACTGCCACAACGACCGGTCGAAACGCAGGGAGTCCGAGCGATTCCGGCGGTTCACCTACGACGAACTGCTTGCTCGGGACAAGGTGAACCTCGATATCACCTGGCTCAGAGATGACAGCGAGACCGATGCTGCGACACTGCCCGACCCCGACACCCTGATCGCCGAAATCGTCGAGGAACTCACGGCGGCCGCCGCCGAACTGGCCGCCGCCGCGTCCCCGGTAGACGCCCCCGAGTAAGGCGCTTCAGCTCCTCTTCGACGAGAGCCCTTTGCTCAGCGACGAGAGGAAGCATGCCCCCAAGACGAAGACCGCCGCGAGGGACATCGCCTGGACCTTGTCGTCCTTGTTCTGCGCCTGGGCAGCCAACAGCACCGCGTCGACGAGCAGGTTGAAGAGGACGACCGTGGAGCCGGGTGGGAGCACCCAGCCGACGACCTCTCGGATGAGCTCGCCGTCGGGGCTCCCCAGGACCGTGGCGAGACGGACGTCCATGTTCTCGAGGACCCCGAGCAAGTCCTTGCCAACCTCCTGCGGCGTGCGCTGACGCAGCCTCCACCCGGTCTCGTCGGTGGTGACATGCCACGTCGGGTTGTTGGCAAGCCAGCTTCTCAGGGACGCCGCCAGCGCCACGGCCCTCGGGTTCTGCGTGTAGTCCTGCATGTCGTCTCCTTGTCGGCGGCTGGCCTCAGCCTCGATCGCCCTTGAACAGGTCGTGGACCGCGACCCCGAGCACTGCTGCAATCGCCAGTGCCAGCAGCACCTTCGGCTCGCTCACGCCTCGTTCGATGTTGACGATCGCCTGGCGGCTGACGTTCACCTCACGAGCCAGAGCCTCCTGGGAAAGCCCCAACCTCTGCCGGTGTTCCCGAACACGCGAATCGACCGTGAGAAGCACCCCGTCAGTCTCCCACCGACGAGACGCGGATGTCAAGTGTACTTTGTATATCCCACTTGACACTCGTCCTCACGACGCCGAGGGCGAGGCGGACCATGGCAGCAGGCCGTTCGCCGGCTCTGTCCCCGGAGGGGACCTGCGGTTTCTGCGCGCCCCGGTCCTTGGGCCCCCCTCGCCGAGCCGGCACCGGAGCTCCGCTCTCCCCCTATTGCTCGCCCATGCGGCGAAGCGCCCGGGCGAGGGCGAGTTCGGCGTGGCCGGGCTCGGCGAGCCACGACCCGACGAGCTCTGCGACGAAGCCCGGAGCAGTCTCGGGCTCGAACGCCCCATCGAGCGTGACGATGCCGTCGCACGGCGCGTCGCGGTCACCGATCTGCGCCGCGACGACGACCCCGTCGAGGCCGTCGCTCACGGCAACCTTCACGCCCTTGTACGAACCCACCAGGAGCCATCTGCCGTCCGCCTTGTCCCGGCGGAGGTTCTGCTGTGACCAGCCTGCGACTAGTGCGGCTTCGTAGCAGCGCACGGCCTCCGGCTCCCACTCATACTCAAGGACCCCGCCGGGGAAGGGTGCCGCGAGCGCCGGGGCGAGCCTTCGGCCGGATCGCAACGCCTCGAGCGGCGTCGCGCCGTCGAGGGCGGGGTGCGGACTCCGGAGCCACCTGCCGACCGACCCCATCGGCATCAGGTCGGCGAGATCGCCGACCGCGTCGATGAGCACTGCGAAGTTAGCGACGCCTTCAACCTCGTCGTCGGTGAGTCCGGCCGCAGCGAGGGCGATCCGTTGGTAGGCGGGAGGGACTGTCGTGACCCTGAGCGGTCCGCTCCAGCCAGCTGCCTCTGCGGCTGCGAGCACCCCGGCAGGCAGGTTCACGTCCGGGGGGAGGCGCACGAGCGCGTCGTACAGATGCTCGACGGCGTCTCGGTCTCCGAGCGCGACCGGCACGCATGCGACGCCGATCGCCAAGCGCTCCCCGCTGCAGCCGTCGCGAACCGGGAGGAGCTGCCACAGGGGCTCCGGCGCCGAGAAGCCCTCGTAGGCAGCACCGGCGTTCGCGAGGTTTGAGACGACGTGGGCCGCAGATGCGGTCGGAGTCAGCACTTCCGTACCTTCGACGTAGACGACCCCGGACGTCTTCTCGTTGGCCTCCTCTGGCCCTCCCGACCAGCCATAGGGCCCCCGGGTCGTGTCCGCGAAGAACGCCCCGACGACTTGGCTCGTGACGGTGGCGCGCCAGTGGTCGCCCACGTCCTCCCACCCGATCGTCAGCGGCTCGCCGGGCAAGATCGGATCGGGCCTCAACACTTCGTAGTGCCGCCACCGTCCGTCGCCCTCGTGCTCGGTCGGCTGGTTGACGCCTTCAAGCCGCCGCACCCTGCGACCTTCCCGGTCGACCTCCCTCGTCGAGTCGAGCGAGACCACCCAGAGCCGCCTGAGCGGCGACTTGCGCCCCTTAGGCTCATCGCCCCATACCATCGGCGGCAATTTGACAGAATATCCGGGTTCAGTCAACGACTCATATACCGAACCAGCTCGTGCGACCGCGCGAGGTGGCTCCCGCCCGCTCGGGGAATCGTCCTGTCCGACCCGAAGCAGCCGCCCGTCGGGAACCACGAACAACAGCCCGCTATGCTGGGTTGATGCCAACTGAAGCGGGGCCGGCGCGGTCTCTTGGCGTTCCCGGCGGCTCCGCCTACCCCGGCCGCGGCCAGGCGGGAGCGCGTCCCTGCACTGCACACAGTCCGATGGGTATATCGTTGATATACTCCCCGTGGTTAGATCACCATTTCATCCGTATCGAGGACGACTCCGCAGTGCTCCTCACGTTGGTCGGGTGGCCGCCTTCGAGGGCACCGCGGCACGCATCGACTGGGATGGCGCCCGGCGGGTGTCGGGTCAACGACGGTGCGCCCGGCCGGAGCGCAAGATGAACGCCCCGCTTCCAGACCCCGCCTGCCGCCACGGTTTCACGGACGAGCAGCTCGCAGAGATCATCGGCCCCTGGGACTCGCCCGAGCGCGACAAGTTCGAACGGTGGATGGCCGGCCAGACGGGCTTGCTCTGTGACGGTTGGCGATACACACATGAATCACGCGAGCACGTACGCGGTTGCGAACAGGCCCACGGACGGATCACCTTCACGTGGGACGTCGAGGCCTACCTCCGTGGACACCCGCCCCTTGACTAGCAGCCGGGACCGCATGCTCGGCACGGTCGGGCCTGCACCAATGGACACCCGGGCGGCGACGCACATCTGCGATGTGCGCCTATCAGTTCGGCACTGAGGTGGTCAAGCCCCGCGCACCAATGGCCTCATAAACCTTCCACGACTGGAGGCTGGGGTTGCCTGTCGTGCGGCGAGGTGGCGCAGTCTGGACCGCCGCGGCGATCAGGTCGGTGTAGGCGTCCTGGCGCAGCCTCTTCATCATCGCTTGCGCGACATTCTTGAGGTAGGCCGTGACGCTTGCAATGGACAGGCCCAGGACGCCGAGGATGGCGGCGGCGATCTTCCCCCACGCCGAGGAGCCGCTTGCGGTCAACAGATGGCCCAGCCACGCAAGTGCCGCCGCGCTGCCAATGACGGCAAGTGCTTGCGGCCAAAAAAACTTGATGGCACGGCCCATGGTCCGGAAGTTCCTCATGACCTGCCCGGGTTTGACCAGCGTGGTCGGGTCCTGCGCCAAGATGATCAAGTCGTACCAACGTTGAACCTGTTCGTTGAGGTACGTGGAGGTGTCCGAGCCGTCTCGACGCCACAGCGGGTCGCTTGCGACCTTTTCCCACACCGCGATCGACCCGGCGATAGCGGGCGCGGTGTACTCAGGCATGTAGGCGCTGAGGAGCCCGATCAGCCGCTCGAGTTCTTCGCAGCGATCCTTCCCCAGAAGGAAGGTCCAGCCGGACCAACCCCCTGCAGCGCCGGGTTCCAACGCCCAGTACGTCTCTGCAAGTCCTCGGCCCAGCTGGTATCCGCTGGCGAGGGTCACCGAGCTCGCCGAGAGCTGGTCCTGGCACCGGGCGTCGAATTTCCAGATGAGGTCCGACAGCTGGGCCCACTGTTCTTCGGGATTGCAGCCAGGCGGATCCGGCGGCGTCTTCCTGGCGCCCCAGAGCAACTTCGCCGCGTCATCGATCTTCCCGGCGAGCCCTGTGGGCGCAGGGGAGTCAACCTTGAGTGCCAAGGCTAGAGCCGTGAGCACAGCCTGGGCTTCGATGCGAAGTTCGGTTCTGCCACGTTCGAAGTGGAGGGGGAGCGCGTTGGACAAGTTCTTCGGGACAGGTTCCGTCGATCCCGTCGGAGCGTCCGGGCGATTGCGTCCGCGCACCTCGGCTACAGCCCAACCGAGGCGAACGGCCCGGATGACATCTTCGGCGTCTCCAGGAAGAGGCACGGTCAACTCTCGACCGTGCCTACGACGAGGAGGTGACGACGGCTACGTGCCCGGGCTTGGCCATGTTGGATCTCCCGCCACTCCAGCGAGCTCGAGGTCGTGCTCGTCTGCTTGGAAGAGCGCGAACACGAGATTGCCGTCGCCGTCTCGATTGGCGCTCGGCACGATCTTTGCAACCATCTTCCCCACGCGTACGAGAACCCCGTCCGGGTGGCCGACCATCCCCGAGATTCGTCCGCCGTAGAGGGCAACGGCTCCCGGCAGGGTGCGCCCCGTGCCCAGCTCCCACATCGCCACCCTCGAACCTGTCTCCGGGTCGACAGCAAACCTGTAGTTGCCAGACACCACCTCGAGCGGCTCGTGCCCAGCACTCGTCGGACGGCGCCTGACCATCCGCAGGGGGAGGCCCCCGTTGAGAGCTTCGTCGACAGGAACGGCAGTGAGGTTGTATTCGACGCCGTATCCAAAGTGGGACAGGATCTCGTCGATCCGATTGACCGGCATGCGTACGCCACCCGCCTCCCACCGGGCCACGGCGGGCTGCTGGACTCCCAGCTCTTCTGCGAGCTGACGCTGTGAGAGGCCGGCGTCTTCCCGTAGCTTCTTCAGCACCCTGCCGATGTCGTGCGCATCGGACATAACACCGCATGTTATCAGACGATCCGTCTGGGGTGATCTCGAACGACGAACGGGCGACGCCAGGGACTCCCAGGCACGCACTTCTGTCGCCGGGGTGCCGCTCTTGCGAACATATGTTCGCTACAGCACACTGGGGACGATGGCGGTCTACGAGATCTCCTTGTACTACCCCGACGAGTCCTACGACCAGCACCACCGCTTTCTTGCGAGCGTC
>DAIRCY010000001.1:90627-95965 GCA_036796435.1 Acidimicrobiales bacterium | reverse complement strand
TTCCGCGCACGGGTACTAACGCATGGCCGCGCGCCTCGAAGTCTTCGGCCGCCGACTCGAAGTCTTATTTGGCAGGCAAACCGACGGAAACGATCGGGCAGGCGTTACCATTGCCCGCGATGATGGCCCGAGCGGTGGACGGCGAAGCTGCCCCGCGGGTGCCGACGTACCCGATCGAATCCGTCGACAACGTCCTGCGGCTGATCATCCTGTTGAGCGAGCGAAAGCAGGTCCGAGTCTCGGAGGCTGCCTCCGAGCTCGGGACCGCGATCTCCACCGCTCATCGGCTGCTGGCGATGCTCGTCCACCACGGCTTCGCCGTCCAGGACCCCGAGAGCAAGGTCTACCGGATCGGAAGGGTTCTCCTCCGCGCCGGCTTGCTGGCCGCGCGCGGCCTGCAGATGCGCACGCTCATCCAGCCCTACCTCGAGCAGCTGCGCGACGAGACGGGCGAGACTGCCCACGCCGCGGTGCTGCAGGGAGACCAGATGCTGTTCATCGCCTGTGCCGAGAGCGCGATCGCTCTGCGCGTCGCCTCGCGGGTCGGGACGCTCATGTGGGCGCACTGCACCTCGATCGGCAAGGCGTGGCTCGCACGCGAAAGCGACGACTTCCTGCGCGGGCTGTACCCGTCCCCGACTCTGCCCGCGCTCACGGAGAAGTCGATCACCTCCCGTGCCGCGCTCATGACCGAGCTGCACGCCGTCCGCCGCGCGGGTTTCGCGCGCAACGACGGCGAGAGCGAAGCTGGGGTCGGTTCGGTGAGTGCGGCCCTGTGCCGCCACGACGGGCGGCCGGTCGTCTCCATCAGCGTCTCCGTTCCGCTGGTCCGCATTCCGGAACAACGGTGGGGCGAGCTCGTCGAGTCGCTGCTCAAGACCAAGGCTGCCGCCGAGGTCGCGATGCCCTGAAAGCCCGAGACGGCGCTGGCGTTGCGCGGCCGCGTCGTTCCGGCGATCGTTTCCAACCTTGACACATCGGGCTGCGCTCCTTAGGGTGGACAGAAAACGTTTCTGGTGTTCGCTCGGTTGGTGCTTGGATCGGCGCGGCGCGAGCCGGAGGAGATCGCGTGACCACAGTTCGGCGTGAGCCGGGGAATCCCGAGCGGGGGAACCCCGAGCCGGGGAACACCTCCTACTGGGTCTCGGAGCACGACGTCGTGTCGGTTCTCGATCTCGCCGACGCAGTCGACGCACTGCGCGCCGGGTTCGCCCAGGTAGGCACGGGCACGGCGGCCGAGCTCGACAAGACGATGCTCGGGTACGGGGACCACGCCACCCTCCACGCGCTGGGTGCCGCCGTCCCCGACGCCGGCCTCGCGGGCGCGAAGACCTGGACCCACACTCCCGGCGGGGCCGACCCGGTCCTCTGCATGTTCGACACGCGGACCGGGTGCCTGGTCGCCCTGATCGAGGCGTTCGCCCTCGGCCAGCTGCGCACGGCGGGGACCGCAGCGCTCGCCACCGACCTCCTCGCCGACCCTGACGCCTCGGTGCTCGCCGTGATCGGCACGGGCAAGCAGGCACTTCCGCAGGTGGCGGCGGTCGCCCAGGTGCGCCACATCGCGGAGGTCCGCGCGTACAGCCCCTCTCCCGAACATCGGGGGGCGTTCTGCGCCAAAGTCGCCGATTCGCTCGGCCTCCGCTGTGTCGCCAGCTCCTCGGCCGAAGAAGCGGTGGACGGGGCGTCCATCGTCACGCTCGTGACGCGCGCGACCGACCCGGTCCTCCTCGACGCCATGGTCAAGCCCGGCATGCACGTGAACGCCGTCGGGGCGATCGACCTCGCACGCCGTGAGTTCGAACCTGCGATCCTCTCGCGCTGCGCGGTGGTGGTGACCGACAGCCTTGCCCAGGCCAAGCGCCACTCGAGCGAGCTGCGTGCGTATTTCGGGGCCGGAGATGCCGACGAGGCCGGCTCCCCCGGGCCCCCTGCCTCGGACGGCGGCAGCTGGACGAGCGTGCGCCCCCTCGGAAGTGTCGTCGCAGGCGGCGTGAGCCGGCAACCGGGGGACGTCACGCTCTTCAAGGGCATGGGGTCGGGGATCGAGGACGTCGCTCTCGGCGCCGCAGTGCTGCGGCGGCTCGGCATCGGGCCGGATGCCGTACACGGGGACGCCGCCGGCGCTGCAGAGCGCAATGCGACCTCGCTCGTGGCGGTGGCGCGCCGCGGGCGGGCGGAGGTCCCGCTGCGTCCCAGGGCCGCAATGCAAGTCGGAGTGCAGGACGGATGAGGAAGGGCTGAGCACCAGGTGGTGGAACGACTCGAGACGGAAGAGCAAGTGGACGGGCAACTGAACGACGAGCGGTCGGCCGCAGGCACAGAGGCGAAGCCCGCACCGATCAGCGCGCGGTTCGTCGACCAACTGGATGCGACCGCCCCGACGATCGAAGAGGGGACGTGGCCGCCGGTCGTGATCCGGGCGGCCGAGATCGAGGCGCAGATCGAACGGCTCTCCTCGCTGCCGCGGCCGGCTGACGGCCGCCGGAGCACCTGGATCGTGCACCCCCACGCGGAGGAGCCCGGACTCGGCCTCGCACCGGGCATCCGCGTGAGCCTCGAGGTCCTCCTCCCGGGCGAGCGCACCGCAGCCGTCCGGCACAACTCGTCGCAGGTCTGCTTCTGCATCGCCGGGTCGGGCTTCGCGACGGTCGGGGGCGAGAAGATCGAGTTCGAGCAGTACGACGTGTGGTACACGCCCTCACTCACGACGTACTTCCACGAGAACGACGGCACGGAGCGCCAGGTGAGGCTCGTCTACTCGAACGCTCCCCTGCTCGAGAAGATCCGGGTCCACTTCGTGGACCAGCACCCGCCCGAGGAGCCGGCCGTCCGCCCCGACGACGAGGACTCGGAGGTGCTCGCCGAGCACCCGATCGCCCACGTCTTCCCCATCCGTGAGGGCGGGCCGATGCTCATGTCGTACGAACGGCTGGTCAGTCCCGAGGTCGTCGAACAGCATCCCATCCACTGGCCGTGGAGCGGCGTGAAGCAGGAGCTGGACAAGCTCACCGCGCTCGGGCCCGCCTACCGTGGACGCCGCCTCTACCTGCTCTACAACCCGGCCACGGGCCGGACCAACGGCACCACCAACAGCTTCTTCGCGACCATCACCGTGCGCCCCCCCGGCATCGTCGACCGGCCGCACCGCCACGCGTCGGCCGCCATCAACTACTTCTTCTCGGGCAGCGGCTGGAGCAGGGTCGGCGGGAGGCGCTACGAATGGGCGGCAGGCGACCTCATGCTCACCGCTCCTGGCTGGATGATCCACAACCACGCGTCCAACGACGAGCCGGTGTACGAGCTCACCATTCAGGACAGCCCGATGCACATCGCGCTGGACTCGCTCATGTGGCAGGAGAACCTGAAGGAGCCGTACCGCCTGCTGGGCTCGCAGCGCGGCTTCGCGACCAACCGCGAGAGCGCGGAGTGACTTCGGTGCGCCGGCTCTCCCCCGGCTCGCTCGTCGGTTCGTACACGCCGGTCGTCACGCCGTTCGCCGACGGCCGGATCGACCCCGGCACCTTCGAGATCCTCGTCGACCGCCAGGCGACCCACGGGTCCCAGGGCGTCGTCGTGACCGGCACGAGCGGGGAGCCGAGCCTCCTCACCGTCGCCGAGCGGCTCGAGCTCGTGCGTGCCGCGGTGCGCGCCGCGGACGGGCGCCTCCCGGTGGTCGCCGCCACGGGGACCGAGTCGCTGGCGTCCACGCTCGAGCTCTCCGTCGACGCGGCGAAGGCGGGTGCAGACGCGCTCCTCGTCGTCACCCCGTACTACATCCGGCCTCCCCAGCGGGGCCTCGCGGAGTACTTCGTGGAGGTGGCTCGGCAGGTGGAGCTGCCAGTGCTCATCTACCACATCCCCGGTCGCGCCTCGGTGTCGCTCGAGGTCGACACGATCGCCTCCATCACCGAGCGCGCGCCGAACGTCGTCGGCATGAAGCACGCCTCCGCCGAGCTGGCGATCGTGACCGAGGTGCTCCACCGGATCGGGCCGGAATTCCGGGTCTTCGTCGGGCTCGAAGAGCTGAGCTTGCCGATGCTGGCCGTCGGCGGATGCGGGCTGATGAACGCCGTGGGCAACCTGGTCCCTGACCGGGTCGCCGCACTCTGGCAGGCGGTGGACGGCGGCGACCTCGCGGGAGCTCGCAAGATCCACGACGAGCTGTGGGAGCTCAACAAGGCAGTGTTCTTCGACACCAACCCCATCCCGATCAAGTACATGCTCCGCCGGATGGGCGTGACCCCCAACAACGAGCATCGGCTCCCGATGGCGAGCGCCACCCCCGAGCTCGAGACGAGACTCGACGCGGTGCTCCAACGAGCCGGACTGCTGTAGTGGCCCCGCCGCGCCTCGCGCTCACGCTCGCACAGAGCGGGTACGACCACTTCCGGGACCTCGAGACCGGCGCGGTCGCCGTGGAGGGGGTGGACCTCACGGTGCTCACGCTCCCCGTCGAAGAGGTGTTCTTCCGTTTCCTGCGCTACCGCGAGTGGCACGTCTCGGAGCTGTCCTTCGCCAAGTACCTCGCGCTCCGGGCGTCGGGGGACACGAGCCTCGTGGCGATCCCGGTCTTCCCCTCCCGGGTCTGCCGCCACTCGTCGATCTATGTCCGGCCCGACGGGCCCTCGAGCCCCAAGGAGCTTGCCGGCGCCCGGGTCGGCGTGCCCGAATGGGCGCAGACCGCGTCGGTGTACAGCCGTGCGCTGCTCCAGCACGAGTGGGGGATCCCGCTCCAGGACGTGTCGTGGTACCAGGCCGGTGTCAACACCCCGGGGCGGGGCGAGAAGGTCCCGCTCCACCTCCCAGAGGGCGTCTCGCTCACGCCCGCGCCAGACCGGTGCCTTGATGACATGCTGCGCGACGGTGAGCTCGACGCCATCTTCTCGGCCCACCCGCCGGAGAGCTTCGACCGCGGGGAGCCCCACATCGTGCGGCTCTTCCCCGATTACCGGCCCGTCGAGCGCGAGTACGTCGCCCGGACGGGGGTCTTCCCCATCATGCACGTCACGGTGGTCCGCTCCGACGTCCTCGAAGCGGCGCCGTGGGTGGCCGCCAACCTCTACACCGCGTTCTGCGAAGCGAAGCGCCGCAGCATCGCGCGCCTCTCGGAGATCACCGCCAGCCGCATGCCGCTCGCGTGGGTGCCGGACCTCGTGAACGAGATGCGGGAGCTGCTCGGGCCGGACCCCTTCCCCTACGGCGTCGAGGAGAACCGGACCACCCTCGAGGCCTTCACGCGTTGGGCGTTCGAGCAGGGGGTCGCCTCGAGACTCGTCGAGCCCGAGGAGCTGTTCGCCCCGCAGGTGCTCGACCGGTACAAGGTCTAGGTCCGGAG
>DAIRCY010000001.1:85534-90527 GCA_036796435.1 Acidimicrobiales bacterium | reverse complement strand
TCCGGGGTCCACACAGTCCGGGGTCCACACAGTCCGGGGTCCACACAGTCCGGGGTCCACACAGTCCGGGGACCGAGGTCCGGGTTCGGGCCTCATCGAGGAGGCGAGAGCATGCAGCAGACCGAGCAGACGGGCCACGGAGAGCAGACCGACGCCCTGCGCGCCGAGCTCGCCGTCGCGACGCGCATGCTCGTCGACACCCGGATCCTGAACTACAGCGGGCACCTCAGTGCGCGCGGACCGAGCCGCGAGACCCTCTACATCCAGCCCGTCGACGACTCCCGGGCCGCGCTCCGGCCCGAACGCGTGCTCCTCGCCGACTTCGACGGCAACGTCCTCGAAGGGCAGGGCAAGCCTCCCTCGGAGCTGGCCATCCACATCGAGGTGTACCGCGCGCGGCCCGACGCGGGGGCGGTTGCCCACTTCCACCACGACCCGACGACCATGTTCGCGATGGTGGAGAGCGCGGCGATCGTGCCCGTGAAGAACCACGCGGCGCGCTGGCGAGGAGGCGTGCCGGTCCATCCCGACCCAGCACACATCTGCACGCCCGAGCAGGGCCGCGCCCTGGCGGCAACCCTCGGCGACGCGCAGGCCGCGTTGCTGCGCGGCCACGGCGAGGTCGTGCTCGCCGAAGACGTCGTCACCCTCTTCGCCGACGTCGTCCACTTCGTGGAGAACGCCGACTCGCTCGCCCGGGCCATGCAGCTCGGCCGCGTCGTCCCACTCGATTCCGCGGAGTGCGACCGCTTCCTCGCCACTTTCGAGCGGGAACGTCACGCCCGCAAGCTGTGGAAGTACCACACGTCGGTGGCCGTCGGCGCGGGCTCCATCCTCCCCGAGTGGATGGAGCAGTGACCACCGAGCCGCGCACCGTGCCGGAGCACCTCGGCCTGCCTCCCGAGGTGCGGCTGTCCTCGCTCGAGGCCTCGCTCGGGGTGCCCTCGACGGTCGACCCGGCAGCGGTGCGTGCGGGGACGCCCCACGAGGACCTGCGGGACTGGCTGCAGATGGTCGACACCCTCGGCGACCTCCGGGTGCTCGAGGGCGTGGACCTCGACGACAACGTGGGACGGATCACCGAGATGCTCCAGCACACCGACGGTGCGCCTGCGGTGCTGTTCGACGCCTTCCCGGGCTTCGAGCGCGGCTGGCGCATCCTCGTGAATGCGCAGAGCGAACGGCGCCGTCTCGCCGTGACCCTCGGGCTTCCCTCCGACATCTCGGTCGGCGATCTCATGGACGAGTGGGAGCGCCGGATGGACACCGTGGTGCCCCAACCGGTCGTCATCGTCGAAGACGATCCGGTGCGCGCCCCGGTCACCGAAGTCGTCACGAGCGGAGACGACGTCGACCTCGGCCGCTTTCCCGTGCCCCTCTGGCATCCGAGCGACGGCGGCCGGTACATCGGCACGGGTGTGTGCGTGATCACGAAGGACCCCGATTCCGATTGGGTGAACGTCGGGACCTATCGCGTGATGGTGCACGACCGCAACCACACCGGCCTCTACATCTCGCCGGGGAAGCACGGTCGCATCCACCGCGACAAGGCGTTCGAACGCGGCGAGCCGTTCCCGGCCGTCGTGCTGTGCGGGATGGACCCGCTGCTCTTCGTGGCGAGCTGCCTCGAGATGCCGCCCGGCGTGAACGAGCTCGAGTGGACCGGCGGAATGCGCGGCCGGCCGGTCGAGTGCATCGCCGGCCGCGAAACCGGCCTCCCCATCCCGGCCCGCGCGGAGATCGCGCTCGAAGGCTTCCTGTACGCCGATCGGCTGCGTCCCGAGGGACCTTTCGGGGAGTGGACCGGCTACTACGCCTCGGGCGCCCAGGACGCGCCGGTCTTCGAGGTGAGCTCCCTCTACAGGCGCCGCGACCCGATCATGCTGGGCGTGCCGCCGGAGAAGCCCCCCTTCGAGGCGCACCGGTTCCGCCAGTACCTCCGCAGCGCCAACCTCCGGCGTGAGCTCCGCCTGGCCGGCGTCCCCGACGTCACGGCCGCGTGGTGCCACGGCGTGGGCGGCTGCCGGCTGCTCAACGTCGTCGCCATCAAGCAGCGGTACCCGGGCCACGCGGTGCAGGCGGGACACGTGGCGGCGTCGTGCCGCGCCGGCGCGTACCTCGGCCGGATCGTCGTGGTGGTCGACGACGACGTGGACGTCGCCGACCTCGAGGAGGTGATCTGGGCGGTCTGCACCCGTGCGGACCCCGATCGCGACTACCAGATGATCCGCCGCGCCTGGAGCGGCCCATTGGACCCCGCCATCGAGCCCGGCAAGAAGGGCTTCAACTCGCGGGTGATCATCGACGCGACGCGACCGTGGGAGTGGAAGGACCGGTTCCCCGAGCCCGTCGGGCCCGTCCCCGCAGAGAAGGCCATGACCCGGGAGCGGTGGTCCTGGCTCATCTGAACACGGTTCTGACACCGTCAGAACGAACCAGAACGAACCTGGAACGAACCTGGAACGAACCTCGAACGATTTGTCAGAAGCATCACCGGCCGGAGCACAAGGAGCAGACAGCACCGATGAGCGACAGCGAGCTTCACCACGCCGACGAGCCGAAGCGTTCGGCGACCTACGACCTGCGAGCCTGGCTCGAGAAGGTCGAGCAGATCGGCCAGCTACGACACGTCTCGGGCGCGTCTTCGGAGCAGGAGATCGGGGACGCCGCCGACCTGCTGCAGCATTCAGAAGGTGCTCCAGCGGTGCTCTTCGACGACATCCCGGGATACCGGCCCGGCTTCCGGGTGCTCGTCAACGGGCTCGGGACCGTCGACCGGATGGCCCTCGCCCTCAACGCGTCGCTCGGCCTCACGAAGCTCCAGCTTTCCGACGTCTGGCGCGAGCGCATCCTCGGCAAGGACCCACGCGCCGCCGTCGAGGTCGGCGACGGACCGGTGATGGAACACGTCTTCCGCGGCGACGACGTCGACATGACGATGTTCCCGGCACCGCTCTGGCACCCAGGAGACGGCGGCCGGTACCTCGGGACCGGCTCGTACGACGTGACCCGTGATCCCGACGACGGGTGGGTCAACGTCGGGACCTACCGCGTGATGGTGCACGACGCGCGACGGCTCGGCTACTACATCTCGCCGGGCAAGCACGGCCGCATCCATCGCCAGAAGTACTTCGACCGGGGTGAACCCTGCCCGGTCGTGATGGTGTTCGGCTCGCACCCGCTCCTGTTCCTCGCCGCGAGCAACGAGATCCCCTTCGGGCTCTCCGAGTACGACTGGACCGGGGGGATCCTCGGCGAACCGGTCGAGACGATCCGCGGTCCGGTCACCGGCCTCCCCTTCCCCGCCAACGCCGAGATCGTGATCGAGGGATACGCGACGGCGGACGAGCTGCTCACCGAAGGCCCCTTCGGCGAGTGGACCGGCTACTACGCGTCGGGTGAGCGACCCGAGCCGGTCCTCAAGGTGGAGGCGGTGTACCACCGGGACGACCCGATCATCCTCGGCTGCCCGCCTGGGCGGCCACCCGACGAGCTCGGCCGGTACCGGGCCCCGCTCCGCTCGGCACTCCTGTTCGAGGAGATGAGCAAGGCCGGCGTCCCCGACGTCGTCGCCTGTTGGCAGCACGAGGCCGGTGGCAGCCGGATGTTCACCGTCGTGTCGATCCGCCAGCGCTACCCCGGACACGCGCGCCAGGTGCTCCACGTGGCGTCCCAGTGCCACACCGGGGCCTACGCCGGGAAGTACGTCGTCGTGGTAGACGAGGACATCGACCCGTCCAACCTCGAAGAGGTCATCTGGGCCGTCTGCACCAGGTCGGACCCCGCCACCTCGATCGACTTCGTGCGACGGGCATGGAGCACGCCGCTCGACCCGCGGCTCACGCCCGAGCAACGCGCGGCGGGGGACTACACCAACTCGCGGGCACTCATCGACGCCACCCGTCCGTTCGAGTGGCGCGACAAGTTCCCGCAGGTGAACGTCCCCCCGATGCACCAGCGGCGCGCCGCGCTGGAGCGGTGGTCCTACCTGCTTGACTGAGCGGCCCCGCTCAACGCGCCTTGCGGGCGGCGATCGCTTCGAGGATGCGAATGTGTTTCTCGGTGTCCGCCGCCATGAGATCGACGAGCAGCGCCCACAGCGTCGTGTCGGCGACGGGAGCCAGCGTGCGCCGGAGTGCTTTCAGCTGGCGCCGGTCCTCCCGCTCCGACTCGAGGAACCGGTCGGTGATGCGGCGCACGTCCGGGCGCAACGGTGCGCTCGTCCGGCCGGGGACGGCCGGCTCGACACGCTGCCAATCGCGCACCCCTTCGAGCGCATGCACGAGCTCCTCGAACGTCCGGTGGTGGCGGATCTCGTCTTCGACGATGAGTCCAATGAGGTATCGCACGTCGGCTTCCTCGATGCTGGCCATGGCGTCGGCGTACTCGGAGAGCAAGCTCTTCTCCGCTTCGACATGGCCGCGCAGCTGGTCGAGGATCTGCGCGTCCCACGTGAGATGCTCCTGGACCGGCGGCAGTGGCTGCACCACGAGATTGTCGGCTGGCGTCGTGCTCATGCAAGAAGCGTGACGGACCGAGAGCCGGGGTGTCAGGGTCGAAAGGCCCTTTCATTCCCCCGGTGACATCATGCCGGTGACGAGGACGGACGAGACAGACGGAGACCGAAGGAGGGCAATGCCCTTGGACCCCCTGGCGAACGGGGAGCTCACCCAGCTCGACATGCGGCTCCTCGACCCGCCTTACGACGTCCCGGGCTACCGGTCGACGAGGTTGCGCGCCCCCTCTCGTCCGCCGCTCGAGCTGCCGCCGACTGCGGCAGACGCGTTCGGGCCGGTCTTCGGAGAAGGCGCCGTCGGGCCGAACGACCACGACCTGACTTGCCAGCACGGCGGGGAGCCGCAGGGCCAGCGGATCTCGATAGAAGGTCGACTTCTCGACAGCGCGGGGCGGCCGATCCCCCGCCAGCTGCTCGAGGTGTGGCAGGGGGGCGCGGGCGGGGGGGGCCGGGGACCCCCCCCCCACCCCCCCCCGC
>DAIRCY010000001.1:82850-85524 GCA_036796435.1 Acidimicrobiales bacterium | reverse complement strand
GAACGCGGCGGGGCGGTACCGGCACTCCGTCGACAACCACCCCGCGCCGCTCGATCCGAACTTCTCCGGCTACGGCCGCTGCCTCACCGACGACGAGGGGCGCTACCGCTTCCTCACCGTCCGCCCCGGCTCGTACCCCTGGAACAACCACCCGAATGCGTGGCGGCCCGCGCACGTGCACTTCTCGGTCTTCGGCAGAGCGTTCACGCAGCGGCTCATCACCCAGATGTACTTCCCCGACGACCCGCTCATACCGCACGATACGATCTTCAACGCGGTCGTAGGTGCCGACGCACGAGCGTCGATGCTCGCCGCTTTCGACCTTCGGTTGACGGAGCCTCAGCGGACTCTCGGTTACCGCTTCGACATCGTGATCGGCGCACCGTTGGTCGACGCGGCGACCCACGACGGCGGTCGGCCGTGAGCAGCACACGTCGGACGCCCACCGCGTCGCAGACGGCCGGGCCGTTCCTGTCCATCGGGCTCCACCCGCTCGAACGGACAGCTCTCGTGCCGGAGGGCACGCGGGGCGCGTTCGTCCTGCGGGGTCGGGTCCTCGACGGCGAGGAAGCGGGAGTGCCGGACGCCGTAGTCGAGCTGTGGCAGGCCGATCCCGACGGCAGCTTCGAGACCGGCACGGCCGCCGACGGGTTCGCGCGATGGTTCGGACGGAGCCTCACCGACGCGCAGGGTTGCTTCCGGTTCGTGACCGTGAAGCCGGGCCTGCCGACCGGACCGAGCGGCGCCGAAGCGCGGCACCTCGAGATGCTCGTCTTCGCGCGGGGACTGTTGCGGCCGGTGCGCACCCGCGTCTTCTTCCCCGACGAGACAGGTCCCAACGGGTCGGACCCGGTTCTGTCCCGCGTCCCCGCCGATCGTCGCAAGACCCTGCTCGCGCGCCTGGAAGGGGAGGAGCTCGTCTTCGACGTCCGTCTCCAGGGGCCGGACGAGACCGTGTTCTTCGCCTGTTGACGCCGAGATGCCCGACGCCTCTTCTCTGTCGCTCTTCGATTCGCTCCTGTCGAGCGACCGCCTCGTCGCGGCGACCGGCGCCGGGGCGTGGGTCGCTGCGCTGCTCGCATTCGAGCGGGAGCTCGCCGCGGCGGAGGCGGATCTCGGGATCCTGCCCGCCGCCGGCGCCGAGGCCGTCGCGGACGCCTGCCGCCGGTTCTCGGTCGCGCCCGGCGATCTCGGCGCGCGCGGGCGCGAGGCCGGGAACCCGGTGGTTCCGCTCATCGCCGCGCTTCGCTCCCTCGCCGGGGACCACGCGTCGGCGGTCCATCACGGGGCGACGAGCCAGGACGCCATGGACACGGCGGCGATGCTCGTCTCGAAGCAGGCATGTTGCATCGTGGTCGAGGACCTGGACGGCGCGGCGCGTGCCTGCGCCGAACTGGCGAGGCGGCATCGCCGCGAGGTGATGACCGGTCGGACGCTGCTCCAGCCCGCCGTCCCAGTCACGTTCGGCCTCAAGGCCGCGAGGTGGCTGGGCGCCCTCACCCATGCGGCGACTGAGCTCGAGCGGGTGTCGGAGACGCGGCTCGCCGTCGAGCTCGGCGGTGCCGCCGGCACGCTCGCGGCGTGGGGCGACCGGGGGCTCGAGCTCTGCGCGCAGCTCGCCGGGCGTCTCGGGCTGCGCGAACCGGTCCTGCCGTGGCACACCGACCGGTCGCGCCTGGTCGAGCTCTCCGGCGCGCTCGTCGTGGCAGCGGCGGCGGCCGCCAAGGTCGCCGTCGATGTCGCGCTCCTCTCCCAGGCCGAGGTGGGCGAGGCGCGCGAGGGGGGCGATGCCGGCCACGGGGGCTCCTCCACGATGCCGCACAAGTCGAACCCGGTCGGCTCGGTCCTGGTGCTCGCCGCCTGGCGACGCGCGCACGGTGCCGCGTCGATGCTCTCTGCGGGCGCGGTCCAGGAACACGAAAGGGCCGGAACGGGGGGTTGGCACGCCGAATGGCTGTCGCTCACCGACCTGCTCCGTGCCGCCGGCGGCTGCGCCGCGGGCACCCGAGAGCTCCTCGGCACCCTGTGCGTCGACGAAGAGAGCCTTGCGCGCAACCTCGCGGCCACGGGCGGCTCCGTGATGGCCGAGCGGGTGGCGCTCGATCTCACCGCCGAGCTCGGAAGGGACGCGGCGACCCGAGTAGTCGCCCGTGCGAGCGCCGAGGCCACGGCCGCTGCCCGGCCGTTGCGCGAGGTGCTGGGCTCGGTGCCCGAGGTCGCCGCTCTGCGTTCGCCGGACCAGCTCGACGCGCTCTTCGACCCCTCGGGCTACCTCGGCGCGGCGGACGCGCTCATCGAGCGGGCGCTCTCCGCGCACGAGGCGCGCCACCGCAGCGCGAGCGTCAAGACGTGAGAAAAGACCCGATGTCCGTCGAGACGCGCGGGGCGACCATTCGCGTCGAGCACGACGGCCCTCGTGACGCGCCGGTCCTCGTGCTCTCCGGATCGCTCGGCACGTCGCTCGAGATGTGGGATCGCCAGGTGCCGAGGCTCTCCGCCTTCTTCCGGGTCGTCCGCTACGACCATCGGGGCCACGGTGGCTCGTCGGCGCCCCCGGGTCCGTACACGATCGAGGAGCTCGGCAACGACCTCGTCGACCTGCTCGACGCGCTCGACGTCGAGCGCGCGGCGCTCTGCGGCCTATCGCTCGGCGGGATGGCGGCGATGTGGCTCC
>DAIRCY010000001.1:81870-82840 GCA_036796435.1 Acidimicrobiales bacterium | reverse complement strand
CTGGGCCGACTTTCCGGGATTGACGACGGAACAGTAGGGCGGCGGCGCATCCGGGCCGTGTCTCGTCGCTCGTCGTCGCGTGCAGTGCGCCGGTGCTCGGCCCGAAGGAGGCGTGGTACGAGCGCGCTGACGCCGTCCGCCGCGACGGTCCCTTGTCGCTCCTCGAGTCCATCGCGACACGCTGGTTCCCGCCCGGCCTGCGCGAGACGCGGGCTGATCTCGTCGACGAGGTGGCGGCGATGCTCGGCCGCTGCGATCCCGAAGGGTACGCGTCGTGCTGTGCGGCGATCGCAGAGATGGATCTACGCCCCGTGCTCGGCGACATCGTGGCGCCGACGCTCGTGATCGCAGGGGCGCACGATCCCGTGACCCCTCCCGCCGGCGCCCTCGGGTTCGCAGAGCGGCTCCGCGCAGGGCTCGTCGTCCTCCCGGGTTCCTCGCACCTCGCCAATCTGACCGAACCCGACGCCTTCACCGACGCGGTGCTTGCGCACGTCGCCGGCGACCCGGCACGCCGCGGGGCCGAGGTGCGCCGAGCGGTGCTCGGCGACGAGCACGTCGACCAGTCGGCCACTTCCGAGGAGCCGCTGTCGAGGGACTTCACGGACCTCGCCACGCGCTACGCCTGGGGAGAAGTGTGGTCGCGCCCGGGGCTCGACCGCCGGACGCGCAGTGCCGTCACGCTCGCGCTGCTGATCTCCCTCGGCCGCCACGACGAGCTCTCCTTCCACGTCCCCGCCGCGCTCCGCAACGGCCTCAGCTCCGAAGAGATCAGTGAGGTCGTCCTGCACTGCGCCGTCTACGCCGGCGTGCCGGCCGCGCACGCAGTGCTTCCCGTGGTGCGCAGGGCGCTCGACGCCGCCGACACCGGACCGTGAGCGCGCCGACGCCGTGCGACCCACTGCGCGGCAGGGATCGGTCCGGTCGGGGCCGCGGCGCGGCTGGCCGCGGGGGACCCGCGACGGCCCCC
>DAIRCY010000001.1:69529-81860 GCA_036796435.1 Acidimicrobiales bacterium | reverse complement strand
TGTTCGCCGCGGCGGCCCGCGGTGAACCGCCGTCGCCCCCCACGTAGCCTCGGCCCGTGGCTTGCGCTCGCGGCGCACAGGTGGCCGCCGTGCTCGCGGCGTGCACTGCGTTCTCCCTCGGACTCGCGTCGTGCGGCGGCGCACCGGCTCGTGCCGCCAAAGGCGACCAGTCGCACGGTGGTTCCCGACCGTCTTCGTCTTCGACGACCACTCCCACCCTCGCGCCGACGACCACTACCACGACCCTTCCCCCTGAGCTCCCGCCCCCCGCAGCGCTCGCACCGTTTCCCACAGCACCCGGGGCGGGCGCCACGGGCGCCTGGACCCCGGCAGGGCGGCGCGTCGACGGCCTGCCGGCCGTCTACGAGACGACGCTCGTGCCGCCGGGCGGCTCGGCGGCCGCAGGGGTCGCGTGGATGGACACGAAGCTCCTCTCGGCTCGCCTCTACTCGGGGTCCCTCAGCCCCGGCGGCGGCCCGTATCCGTACACGGCCCCGATCCAACCCGCGCAGGCGACGTCCCTCGTGGCGGCGTTCAACGGTGGCTTCAAGATGACAGCAGCCGAGGGCGGCTACTACACGACAGGGAGGACCATCGTCCCTCTGGTCGAGGGGGCGGCGTCGCTCGTCATCTACAAGGACGGATCGGTCACCGTCGGCGCGTGGGGGAGAACAGTGACGATGACGACCGACGTGGTGAGCGTGCGCCAGAACCTCGTGCTTCTCGTCGACAACGGAGAAGCCACTCCCCAGGCCCAGAGCCCGGACTGGCTTTCATGGGGGAACACGTGCGGCCCGGTCAGCTGCACGGGTCCGGGAATAGAGAACCAGTGGCGCTCCGCAGTGGGCGTCACCGCCGACGGCGCGCTCTTCTACGTGACCGGCCCCAGCCTCTCCCCGATGCAGCTTGCAGCGCTCCTCGTGCGCGGCGGCGTCGTGCGGGGAATGGAGCTTGACATCAATCCGTACTGGGACGTCTTCGTCACCTACGACCCGGCCACGGCGACCGGCCCGGCCACGCCGACAAACGGCAGCAAGCTCATCGCGTCGACCGTCCAAGGACCCGGCACCTTCTTCGAGGCAGCGTGGGCGCGCGACTTCATCACGATGTCGGCCCGGTCGTTCGGCGGTTGAGCCGGGTCACGACGCGGGCTCGATCCGTCCGAGCTGGTGGCGGAGGGACGCTTCGAGCTGGGGTCTGCGAAACCGGAACCCTGCCGCCACGAGTCTTCGCGGCAGAACCCGCTGGCTTGCACAGGCAACTTCGCGGACGCCCTCTTCTCCGACGACGACGCTCAGCGCCGACTCGGGGACGCGCCAGCGCGCCGGTCGGTGGAGTACCCGGGCAAGGGTGGCGGTAAATTCGCTGTTCCGAACAGGTGCGGGGGCGACTGCGGCGAGCGCCCCCGCCAGGTGCTCATCGACGAGAGCTCTCGCGTAGACGTCGGTCAGGTCGTCGAGATCGATCCACGACAACCACTGGTCACCAGCGCCCACCGGTCCGCCGAAACCGGCGAGGAACACGGGGCGCAGGAGCTTGAGCATCCCGCCCCGCGTCGAGAGCACGACGCCGGTGCGTACCGTGACGACGCGGAGCCCGGCGTCGGCAGCAGGTTCGGTAGCCGCCTCCCACTTCGCCACCACGTCGGCAAGGAAGCCGCCCCCGCGTCCTGACTCCTCGTCGAGGAGCTCGTCCCCGCGGTCCGGGCCGTAGTAGCCGATCGCGGACGCGACGAGCAAGACCCGTGGACCGTTCGACCGCACGACCGCGTCGGCGAGCCGACGGGTCGGATCGATCCTGCTCGACTCGATGGCCATCTTGTGCCGTTCGCTGAAACGTCCGGCGATCGACGCGCCAGCGAGATGCACGACCGCGTCGACGTCCTCGAACGTACGGGGATCGGGGTCTTCCGGGTTCCACGCACGTTCGCTGTCGGTGCGCGGGATGCGACGAACGAGGCGGATCACGCGGTAGCCGGCGGTCGAGAGGAACGCACAGAGCGCCGTGCCGACCAGACCGGACGAGCCCGTCACCGCGACGGTGCGCTCCGCCGGATCGCGCCGGAGGAGCTCTGCGATCGCGTCGAGGTCGTCGCGCATCTGGGTGTGCCGGTAGACCAACGTCCTCTGAAGCAACGCCGCCGGTATCGGCGTCGAGACCGTGTCGGTGACGCGGGTACGGCCCGGGCCGTCCTCCACGAATGAGTGGACGTGGTGCCATGGCACCGGGAGCGAGACGAGGTCGTCGACGAACCGGTGGGGCGGGTCGTAGTCGCTGTGTCGGGCGACCCAGCGGATCCCGCCCGGCAGACTCAGCACCGCTTTCCCGTCGAGGAGTGACCGGGCTTCCTCGGCGACGTGGACGGGCTGCCAGGGTGGGAGGAGACGCTCGATTGCGCCGGGCCGTTCGTGCCACGCGAAAACGTCTTCGATCGGATGGTCGACCGAGGTCGAGTACTCGATGCTCACGCATACACCTCCCGAGACGGGGTGCGCTCCTCTTTTGTCACCGGTCGCCCCCGGTGCACGTGGCGCACCAGTCCCACAGCCTGCGACCTTCCACGTCCGACGCGACGTCGGCACGCGTCCACGGCAAGTAGTACTCGCTCCGGGGTGGCGGTCGTGCCAGAACCCGTCGCCGAGCGAAGGGGGGGCGATCGCGCGATTTGGCACCAGGGACCTTGCTCCCCCGGCGGTGAGCCACACCGCCGTGTCGACGCCTTCCTCGGCGCTGCGGAAAAGAGCGCCGAGGCGAAAGAAGGGCAGCCCGCTCGCCAGTCCCGGGGTGTCCACCCAGCCCGGGTGCATCGCGTAGCTGGCGACGCCTGCCGGCGCCCAGCGTCGCCACCACTCGTGGGCCAGCACCGTGACGGTCGCCCGCCGCCGGGGCGTCACGGACGTCACCTACGATGCCCGTATCCGCTTCCGCCGACTGCTCCGCCTTGCCGATCCATTCCTCGCCATCGGCTTCCGCGTCCTGGCGGACCGCGCCCTCCACGGCTTCGAGCAGCGCTTGCCCGAGGCCGCTTGAGCGCGCTCGCCAGCCCGGCGGCGGTCCGGAGCGAGTCAGCACCCCGCCTCGCGGTGTCGACGAGCCGGGCACGTGTGGGGCTCCCCTTCCTTCTCGTGCACTTGGGCGTCCTCGCCATCGCGCTCGTCGGGTGGAGCTGGGCGGCGCTCTGCGGCGCGGCGGTCTTCTACCTGGTCCGCATGCTCGGGATCACGGTCTTCTACCACCGTGGCTTCTCCCACCGGGCCTTCAAGATGACGCGTCCGGTCCAGCTGGCAGGGGCGCTCCTGGGCGCCTCCGCCGCACAGCGTGGCCCGCTCTGGTGGGCAGCGACGCACCGACTGCATCACCGCTTCACGGACCGCCCCGGGGATCCACACTCTCCGGCGGTCGACGGCTTCTTCCACAGCCACGTGGGATGGCTGTTCGCCCCCCCCGCCGTATCGACGGGCAAGGTGGCCGACCTCGCTCGTTTCCCGGAGCTGCGGCTCGTCGACCGCTGCCACCATATCGTGGTGATCCTCACCGCGTTGGTGGCTTTCGGAGCGGGGGCGGCGCTGGGCGCGCTCGACCCGGGCCTGCACACCTCGGGACCCCAGATGTTGGTCTGGGGGTTTTTCGTGTCGACGACGCTCCTCTACCACGCGACCTTCTCGGTGAACTCTTTCGCCCACCGCTTCGGGAGCAGGCGATTCGACACTGACGACGCCAGCAGGAACAACTGGTGGGTTGCGATGCTGACGCTCGGAGAGGGCTGGCACAACAACCACCACCGGAGCCCGGCGAGCGCCCGCCAGGGGCTCGGCCGCTTCGAGCTCGATCCATCATGGTGGTTCATCCGTGCACTGGCTGCGCTCCACCTTTTCGGGTCCCCGCGCCCGGTGCCGGCGGTGGTGGTGGCGGAAGCGGCGGCCGGTTCGAGCGGAGGTGACGCTGCGGTTCGCTGACGGCCGGTGCTCAGGCCCGAGTTGCCCTGAACTGATTCGGCCGCGCGGCGCCAGGTCCCCGAGGGACAGGATGCCGACGGCCCTGACGCCTTCGACGACGGGGAGCCTTCGCACCGCGTGCTCGCGCATCTGGCGGATCGCATCGTCGACGGAGTCGTCGGGGGAGACCACCTGTAGGTCGCCGCTGCACACCTCCGAGATCGTTCGCGGCGCTCGTCCTGCCCATCGCAGCGGTCGGGGCCGTGACCGTGTGGCAGTTCCGCACCGTTAGTCGATGCATCCCTCGGGTACCACATCGGTGATTTGTTGACGAGCCCCGCCGGCCACCAATGAGCCCGAGCCGTGGCCAAACCGCTCTCGACGGCAATCCCGCGACCTAGGACGGGTGTTCTCGAATCAGCCAGACGGGACGACCTAGCCAGACGTGACGACCTTGTCGGCGGCGATGCGCAGGATCACTCGTCCCTTCGGCCCGATCGGCATTGCGTAATCGGCTCCCGTGTACTTCTGCGACAGTTGATCGATGTGGGCGCGCGCGGCATCGCCCGTCACGGTCTCGACGACGCGACCTCGGAGCTCGGCCCAGTCGTAGGGGTTGCGCTCGTCTCTGACGAGCACCGTGACGCGGGGATCTCTCGCAACGTTGCGAGCCGCTTGGCGCTGCGGTTCGGTGTTGACGAGGAGGACCTCGCCGTCGGTGTCGATCCAGCGCAGCTGTGCCTGAGGCTGGCCGCCGGGCATGAGGGTGACGATGGTCGCGACGTTGGCGCCCTTTGCCAGGCGAACAAGGTTCTCATCCAGGGGCATGGACATCCTCCTCGGTCTCGTTCGGTCTCTCCTGTTCTACCCAGCCCGCAGAGGTACGGGCCACGCTCGTCAGGCACGCCGCAGGTACCGGGGCCGTCTCAGCCGATGGGTCTCCAGTGGGCTCCGTCGTCTGCACTGGTAGACCATGATTCGGCGTTCGCCTTGTCGCACCCGCACGCCGCTCGCGGTCGGCGCGATCATGGCTGGGCCCTGCGGACGGTACGTTCGATGCGGAGGTGCTCGAGTGGCTGAGATCCGACCGACCGAGACGGTACGGGGCCTCGACGATCCACTCCGGATCCTCTCACCAGGGGGTGAACGGACCGGCGCGCTCGACCCCCCGTATCCCGCCCTCGACCCCGAAGCGCACCGGCGGCTCCTCAACGACATGATCGTGACTCGCCGGGTGGACACCGAGCTCGTAAACCTTCAACGCCAGGGACAGCTCGCGCTCTATGCCTCGTGCCTCGGTCAAGAGGCGGCTCAGGTCGGTGTCGCCACCGCGATGGGCGCGCACGACTGGCTCTTTCCCGAGTACCGCGAGCTTGGGATGTTCGTCGCGCGGGGCGTCGACCCGGTCGGGATCGCCATGATGTGGCGCGGCGCGTACCACGGCGGCCGGGGCTTGCTCGAGAGGCACTCGTCGCCGATCTGCATCGTCGTCGGCGCCAACGCGCTGCACGCGACGGGATACGCCCTCGGAGTGAAGTTGGATGCCGCGGACGAGGTGGTCGTCGCCTCCATGGGTGACGGGGCGCTGAGCGAGGGGGATGTCCATGAAGCGTTCAACATGGCCTCCGTCTTCGAGGTGCCGTGCCTCTTCGTCGTGGAGAACAATCAGTGGGCGATCTCCGTGCCAATTCGTGCCCAGACTAAGAGCGCGACGCTCGCCCAGAAGGCCATCGCCTACGGGATGCCGGGCGTCCGCTGCGACGGCAACGACGTCCTCGCGACGTACTCCGTGACGGCAGACGCGCTCCGCCAGATCCGCGCCGGAGGCGGGCCGGTCCTCCTCGAGCTCGTGACGTACCGCAGAGGCGCGCACACGACGTCCGACGAGCCCAAGCGCTACCGGGATGACGAAGAGCTCGAGCACTGGGCGGCCATGGACCCGATCGAGCGGTACCGCCGGCACCTGAGCGCGGAGGGCATCTGGGGACCGGAGGAAGAGCGACGGTCTGCCTCGGCAGCAGACGAGGCTGCCGCGCACGTCCGCGCCGAGGTCTACGACGCAGCCGACCCCCCGGCCACCGGACTGTTCGACCTCGTCTTCGCCAAGCCGACCAATGAGCTCGAGCGCCAGCGCGCCCAGCTCGAGCGGGAGCTCTCGGGAGGACGGCCGTGAGCGCTGTCACGATGGTCGGCGCCATCAACGCCGCCCTCCGCGACGCGATGGACGGCGACGACAAGGTGCTCGCCTTCGGCGAGGACGTCGGCCGCCTCGGCGGGGTGTTCCGGGTGACCGAGGGGCTGTTCGACCGCTTCGGTCCCGGTCGCTGCTTCGACACGCCCCTCGCCGAGTCTGGGATCATCGGTGTGGCTCTCGGGCTCGCCATGCGTGGGTACCGGCCCGTCCCCGAGCTGCAGTTCGACGGGTTCAGCTACCCCGCGCTCGATCAGATCCTCAACCAGCTGGCGAAGTACCACCTGCGCTCGGGCGGGCTCGTCGAGCTGCCGGTCGTCGTGCGGATCCCCTCGTTCGGCGGGATCGGTTCGCCCGAGCACCACTCCGAATCCCCCGAGACCTACTTCGCGCACACGGCCGGCCTCAAGGTCGTCTGCCCCTCGACGCCCGGCGACGCCTACTCGATGCTCCGCGAGGCGATCGAGTGCCCGGACCCGGTGATCTATCTCGAGCCGAAGCAGCGCTACTGGGCTCGTGAGGACCTCGAGCTCCCGATCCGGACGCAACCGATGGACCAGGCGGTGGTGCGACGGCACGGCGACGACATCACGCTCGTCGCCTATGGCGCGGCGGTCGCGACGGCGATGACGGCCGCCGAGGAGGCGGAGGCACAAGCCGGTCTCGCCGTCGAGGTGATCGACCTCCGTTCGCTTGCGCCGATCGACGTCGATGCGGTCGTTGGCTCGGTGGAGAAGACGGGGCGCTGCGTGGTCGTGCACGAGGCGCCGAGAACTCTCGGGCTCGGGGCGGAGCTCGCCGCGGTCATCCAGGAGTTCGCCTTCTACCACCTCGAGGCGCCCGTGCTGCGCGCGACCGGATTCGACACTCCGTATCCGCCTGCGCGGCTCGAGCGAAAGTGGCTCCCTGGGGTCGAGCGCGTCCTGGACGCAATCCAGGCGGTCTGGGAGCAGTAGGCGGGAGGATCGGATGGAACGCGACTTTCTCCTTCCGGACGTCGGCGAGGGACTCGAGGACGCGGCCGTCGTCGAGTGGCACGTCCGGGTCGGCGAGACGGTGCACCTGAACGACCCACTCGTCACCATCGAGACGGCGAAAGCCGCAGTCGAGCTGCCCTCCCCCTTCGAAGGAAGGGTGGTGCTCCTCAACGCGAGCGAAGGCGACGAGCTTCGCGTCGGCGAGCTCCTGGCCCGCATCGACACCGCGGAGGTCGAAGGAGCGCCGGCACCGAAGGAGCGGCATGCCGTGCCGACGCCAGCGGAATCGCCGGCCGCGCCGCATCTCGACAGAGAACCCGGCCCGGAAACCGAACCCGCAACCGGCCCCGAACCTGTCACTGCTGATCGTGCGAGCGCCGGCGAGGACTCGTCGAAGCGCCCGGCGGTCCTCGTCGGCTACGGCGTGGACGAGACCAAGCCTGCGCGCAGGCCGCGGGAGTGGCGACGCGCCAAACCGCCCGGCGGGAGGGTCTCCCGCGAGGGACGGGAGGCCCGTGACAGCCTCGGGCGTACGCCGGCTACGACGGCCGCGCCTGGCGCGACGGCTGAGCCGCCCCCGTCGGGGCGCCCGCTCGCCACGCCACCGGTGCGATGGCTCGCGCGGACGCTCGCCGTGGATCTGCGCAACGTCCGGCCCACCGGTGCTCGCGGCGAGGTGACCCGTGAGGACGTTCGCGCCGCTGCCGGTTCCCTGGCCGCGCCCGGCACGTCGCCCCAGGGCGAACGGGCACGCGAGGACGAGCCCGCGCTGTGGTCTGCCGGCACCACGCCCACCAGCGCCTCTTCCATCGCTGCGGGGACTCTCGCTTCGAGAGGAGCGCCGGCACGGCGCACGGAAGACGAGGGCGTCGAAGAGCTCCCCGTTCGCGGCGTGAGGGCCCGCATCGCGGAGCGTATGAGCGTGTCGCGCTCGACCATCCCGGAGGCGACCTCGGGCCTCTGGGTGGACTGCGAGCGGCTGCTCACCCTTCGTTCCGTCCTGAGCGACGACTTGAGGCTGGAGCTCGGCCAAGACGAGCGCGGCGCAGAGTCCATCACGCCCTTCGCCATCCTCGCCTGGATGGTGCCCTTCGCGTTGCGGACAGCGCCGGTCCTCAACGCGAGTTTCGACGCGGAGATGAAGGTGATCCGCGTGTACCACGCGGTCCATCTCGGTGTCGCCACGAGCACGGAGGCGGGATTGCTCGTGCCCGTCGTGCACAGTGCGCACACCCTCGGTCTGCGGGAGTTCGCCGCGGAGCTCGCGCGCCTCACGCGCTCCGCACGCGACGGCACCTTGACTCCTGCCGAGCTCACGGGGTCGACGTTCACTGTCACGAACTACGGCGCGCTCGGCCTCGACGACGGCAACCCGGTCATCAACGCCCCCGAAGCCGCGATTCTCGGCGTCGGAACGATCGCGCCGCGGGCGTCGGTGCACGACGGCGAACTGGCCGTGCGGTCGACGACCAAGCTCATCTGCGCGTTCGACCACCGCGTCTCTGACGGGGCGGACGCTGCGCGCTTCCTCCGTCGTCTGAAGGAGCTCATCGAACAGCCCGCGCTGCTCCTCGGCGCGCATTGAGCTGCATCTTCGATCAGGCGCTGTCCCGACGGGGGTGGCGCTCTTCCGAAAAGCCCCCCGCGGGCGGGCACCCTTCGCAAGCGACTGCCCGCCGCTGTTGCTGTGGTTCTTCAGGAATTCTAGGAAACCGCGGTGAGCTCCCTTTGCCGGTCACCTGAGGTGATCTCGACCTTGCGGGGCTTCGCGGCCTCGTGGACGGGGATGGCCAGGGAGAGGACGCCGGCGTTGTAGTCGGCCTCGATGCGATCGGCATCGAGCGTGTCGCCAAGGAACAGCTGGCGGGTGAAGGTCCCCGACGGGCGTTCGGCGACGAGCGTCTCGGCGCCGTCAGTCCCCGTCGCGACCCGCTCGGCCTTCACCGTGAGGACGTGCTTCTCGACGGTGAGGTCGATCGAGTCCGGATCCACCCCCGGCAGGTCGAAGTGGACGAAGAACCGGTCGCCCTTGCGGTAGGCGTCCATCGGCATCATGCTCGCCCGGCTGGCGGCTCCGAAGACCTGCTGGGTCAGGCGGTCGAGCTCACGAAAGGGATCGGTGCGCATCAGCATCTCGGCTCCTCCTTTCGATCGAAAGAGCTGGCGCAGCACTGTCCAACCTGCATGGCGTTCCTCACAGCACCTTGCGGGTGCTGTGACAGTGAGTATCATACGATCTAGGAAGAAAATCTGTCAACTGCCACTTAGATCTCGAAGGGTTCCACATGGGCTCCGACGGCACCAGCGACTACTACGGCCGCCTCGAAGTGGCGCCGAGCGCCTCGCGCGAAGACATCGTCGGCGCCTACCGACGACTCGCAATGGGCGCCCACCCCGACGCCCACCCCGAAGACCCTGACGCCGCCGGGCGCTTCCGAGAGATCACCGAGGCCTACGAGGTCCTGGGCGACCCGAAGCGTCGTGACGCCTACGACCGCCAGATTCGAGGTGCTCGGATCCAGGTTCGGATGCACAACGTCTCGGGTGGCGACGCCGGTGGGGCGGGAGAAGGCGCGTGGCGCCACCACGAGGACGAGCCCGTGTTCTTGAGCCCGTCGCGACCTCGGCGCGGCGACGTCCCTCCGGGCGTCTGGCCCGTGTGGCCCAGGCGCCTGGACGGACCGAGCGACGAGGATGAATCGTCGGGCCGCTGGATCTCGGAGGTCTCCGACCTCGTTCGGCGCATCGTCGAGTCGTGGTGGGACTGCTGATGCAGTGGCCGGAAGCCACTCATGGCGTCTTTGCCATTTCGGTTGCGGCCGAGCTGGCGGGCGTTCACCCTCAGACGCTGCGCATCTACGAGCGCGAAGGCTTGGTCCAGCCGGCGCGCAGCGAGAGAGGCACCCGCCGCTACAGCGGCCAAGACGTCGAGCGCCTGCGCATCATCGCCGCGCTCACGGGCGACGGGCTCAACATCGCCGGTGTGAAGAAGGTACTGGCCCTCCAACAGGAGCTCGCCAAGCTGCGGGCCACGATCCAAGATCT
This sequence comes from Acidimicrobiales bacterium, assembly GCA_036796435.1. GTDB lineage: Bacteria > Actinomycetota > Acidimicrobiia > Acidimicrobiales > RAAP-2 > JAJYVT01. The sequence goes on along the minus strand of DAIRCY010000001.1, from coordinate 71,712 downwards.
CGAAGCGGAGCTCGCACGAAGCCGTAAGAAAGCGCGATCCCGGTAGGCCGCGGGCCCTTCGGCCATTCACCGCTGCGGGCCGAAACCTCGCCGAGATGCTTCGCCGTGCCAGGAAGAACGCCCATGGCGCCATCGCCTTCCGTTTTGCCTGGTGGAAGGTCTTGCACGCAGAAGGGCCGGCGAATATCAATTGTCCCTATGCGGTCGTGGATCGACCGGAGGAAGCAGCCTTCTGAAGGAGGTTTCCGCCATGATCCGAGTTCCGATCGGGCGTTCTCCGCCCTAGCCCTGCCGGACTTCCGGCTGAAGCAGCCCTTCGACTTCGTCCCTTTGCGCCTTCATTCTGGAATGGCGGTGGGAGTCGGCTCCGGTTCCGACGAGGAGGTGAACGAAGAGGGCCAGGAGGGTCCTGGCAGGCCGGGCTTCGGCCCACGCCGCGTTTCTCCGACCACACAAGGCTGCGGCGGCGACTGAAGGGCGATGACAACTGAATACGCGAGAAGAAACGGGGTCCCGAGGGGCCCCGTTTCTTTGTGGACTCCTGGTAGGGATTCGAGCCTCGGGCGCCGGCGGTTCAGAAGGCGCTTCCCGGTGTCGGGGTTGACGCGTTCGTTGCGGCGGTGCCCGGCAGACGCGCTTCTGAGCAACGGGCTCTGCCGGAAAGCAGCCGACACGCCGAGCATGGGGTAGCCCGCACTGGTCCCGCGGGGTCCCGGGTCGAGGGTTCGTGGGAGCCCTTCTCCAGCGCGCGGTCAAGATCGTCTCGCTCGACTATGACTTCTGCTCAGTCCGCCCGCGTGAGGGTCGTGACGGCGTCGTAATCCTTGGCTGGTCCCCGAACGCGCCACCGCTCCTCCACGACGTTCGGGGAAAGCACGACGGTTGCGATCTCGTAGCGGTCGCGGCCGCAGAGGTGGTCGCTGTTCCACGCACCCGCGCCCAGGTCTAGATCGACAAAGTGGCGCCCCCCGACGAAACAGACCATGACCATCGCCTCCCTTGCCACGTACTCGAGACTGCGGCGCGCCCGCACCACACTGGTCCCGACGTGGAGGTCGCCCTCTTCGTCGTAACGCGCCACTGCCGCACAATGTCCGCGTCCGTCTCCGGCCATGGTCAGGGTCGCCCAGCCGTCGAACGAACCACGCGCCGCGGATCGACGGTCATCGATCGTCCTGTTGAGCCGCCAGGTCCCGAGGAGGAAACCGAGCGTGTCGAGGATCTCCACAGCTCTCCGATTCTGTCGCACTGTAACCGAGGGTGCCCCGCGCTCGGGGTTTGGCACCTAGCGGGCACGTTGGTAGCGTCGACGCGTTCGCCCAGGTCGCCGACCGCGGCGGCCTTTTGTCGCTCACGTCGAGGAGGACTACCCCCATTGGCTCACACGGTCGCCTTGCCGAGGAAAGAGCCCGTCGTGCTCGCCGATCTGGTGCCCGGAGCGCTCGTGCGGGACCTTGTGCTCGTGGTCGGGGCGGCGGGCGTCGTGGGGCTCCTTGCACAGATCGAGATCCGTCTTTCCTTCACGCCGGTGCCGATCACCGGCCAGACGCTCGGCGTGCTCGTCGGCGGAACGGCCCTCGGCTGGAGGCGCGGCACTGCCGCCATGGGTTTGTACGCGCTGGCGGGGCTCGTAGGAGTCCCGTGGTTCGCCGGTCACCAACACGGCTACGTGGGGGCTTCGTTCGGCTACATCGTCGGTTTCGTGCTGTGCGGCGCGTTGTGCGGGTATCTCGCCGAGCGGGGTGCCGACCGCTCTGTCGTGAACTCGGTTCCGGCCATGGTGGCCGGCGAGATCGTGATGTACGGCGTCGGGGTGACCTGGCTCGCCGTCTCCCTCCACGTCGGAGCCACGCGAGCCATCGCGCTCGGCCTCACGCCCTTCCTTGCCGGAGACGCAATCAAGGCAGTGATGGCCGCCGCGCTGCTACCCGGTGCGTGGAGGCTCGCCGGCCGACGAGGGGCTGGCCGTGCTCCGGAGACGCCCGGGTAGAGGCCCATTGGACGCAGGCGGGTCTCCTTGCGCCCGGTGAGCTTGGCGCCTACGCCGAGCAGCAGCGCCTGCCGCCGGGGCGCGGCGCTCTCGCAGGCGGTCCCCCACCAATGCCGACACACCTCCACCGGTCGCAGGCGGCTCCGGTTGTCGCAGTCACGGCATGACGTCTTTGGCGACGAGCGCGTTGCCC
>DAIRCY010000001.1:28787-69519 GCA_036796435.1 Acidimicrobiales bacterium | reverse complement strand
AGGCAAGCTGGCCTTGCTTGGTAAACCCTTGTGCGGCGGCGGCAGACTTGGTAGACCAATACTGCAGCACAAGCGGCTGGCACCGAGAGGGCTTCGCCGACGACATCGTTGCTCCGGACCCTGGTGACGTCAACGCCGAGCGTAACGCTCGCGACGTCAGGGGACGCCCCTGGAGCCGAGGAGCAAGATGTCCGCACACGGGCAACGGCGACATCCTCCCGAGGTTTCCCCGGTGATCTCGGTGGCAGACGGCGAGCCTGTCCGGGATAGCGCAGTCGCCACGACCACGTCACCTTCATCGGCCATGGCAGAAAAAGCGTGCAGCTCGCCGAGAGTGTCGAGCGGGGTCTCGATCGCGGACCCGGCCGAGCTGTCCCTCGTCTCCGAGTATGGCGCGGAGACTGCGGAGGAGGGTCGGCTGCGGTGGCTGGAGGGCCGCGGGGGTCGGAATGTTGGGGGGTCGAGTCGATCGGTCGATCTCGTCGGTGCCGAACGGGCCGTGGCCAACCTGCTCGACGCCTTGGGGATGGACCGGCGAAGCGAAGGGCTGGCCTCCACCCCTGCCCGGGTGGCCCGCGCCTACGCCGAGCTGCTCGCCCCGGTGCCGTTCGAGGCGACCACCTTCGACAACGACGAGGGCTATGACGAGCTGGTGGTGGCAAGTCAGATCCCCTTCGCCTCGCTGTGCGAGCACCACCTGCTGCCCTTCGTCGGTGTGGCCCACGTCGGCTATCTGCCCGGGCCTCGCCTGATCGGGCTGTCCAAGCTCGCGCGGGTGGTCGAGCACTTCGCCCGTCGGCTGCAGGTCCAAGAGCGCCTCACGGTCCAAGTCGCCCAGTGGCTCGGCTCTCACCTGGCGCCCCAGGGCGTCGGCGTGGTCATTGAAGCCCAGCACAGCTGCATGTCCTTTCGCGGCGTCCGAGCCCTTGGGGCCAAGACCGTCACCTCGGCGATGTCGGGGCTCGTGCGCGACGACCAGCGGACCCGCGCCGAATTCCTCGTCTTGGCGGGGGCAACTCGATGACCCTGACTACGAACGCAGGGGCATGAGCACCACCCTAGAAATGGAGGCCCTCCTCTATGACGCCGTTCAACTCGACGCCCACGACCACGACGTGATCGCCCGTGCACTCGATGAGAGCCGCGGGGAGCACGCGGATTGCGTCTCGATCTCCTGCTCCGACGATGGGCGTTGCGTCCATGGAAGGAGTGAAGGAACAGGGCAATGCCCGCCTCCGTGTGGCACGTCGAGAAGACGCCACGAGGGTGCGTGTCTGGTCCTCGCGAAGCTCTCGGCGCAGCGACATGGCAGCGACATGGAGGAAGACAGGAGGTAGCTCGTGCGACATTTCTCGTTCCGTCCGGCTCTCACGTTCCGGGGGCGGGAGTTCCAGGGCCTGCGGGGCTTCTCGGGCAAGCCGTTTCACCCCCCGCTGACCGACGTCCCCATCGGGGCGTACGTGATCGCGGCGGCCTTCGACGTCATCTCCTTCATCGGCGACCACACGGCCTGGCAGCGAGAGTTCTACCAAGCTGCCACCTTTACGTTCATCGCCGGGGCCTTGGTCTCCCTCGGCGCGGTCGTGACCGGCCTGTGGGACCGTTGGCGCTCGAGCGAGGCCGGGACCCAGGCACGGCGAACGATCAACGCCCACGCCCTTTTGATGGTCGTGATGACCGCGCTCGTGCTGGTCGACCTCGGCCTGCGCTGGTTCCGCTACCACGGGTTGCCCGGGCCGACCTCGGCACTGCTCGGGCTCAGCCTGGCCGCCGCCCTGATCGGGGCCACCGGCGCGACCTACGGCGGGACGCTCGTGTTCGGGTACGGCTTCAACGTCGAGACCGCCGGTGACCATCCCGTCTGGCACCCCTCGGAGCGCGACGTGTTCCCCGGGCGACCCAAGCCCGTGGCGGCCGTGCCGGCGGTGGGACCGGAGGCCGGCGACGAGACGCCCAGGTAGCCCGACCGGGTGCTCGGATCATCGCTCTTTTACCGAGAAAGCTCGTGACGACATGACCGCGCAAGAGACATTCGTGATCGTGGGCGCCGGTCCGGGGGGCGCGAAAGCCGGCGAGGCCCCGCGCACCGAGGCTTCGACGGTCGAGTCGTACTCATCGGGGAGGAGGCCGACCGCCCCTACGACCGCCCCGGCGGCGTCCACGCACTACCAACATCGGGGGGGATTTGGGTTCGCGAAGAGCGCGTGCTCGCAGCCATGAACGTCAACTGCGGGGACCACGGCGCCGCGATGGTCGCCCTTAACCGCTCCGATGGCCAGGTCAACGCGGCCCGGTTGGCGAATTCGGGCGTCGCATCGGACGACCTCATCGGAACGACCCGGGCCGCGGAAGAGGCACAGTGATGGACGACAACGAGCTCGAGCTGGCCGCCCGGCTCGCCGCGCAGCTGCGGGTGGACTCGATCCGCTGCTCCACCGAGGCGGGCTCGGGCCACCCCACCTCCTCGCTGTCGGCAGCCGACTTGATGGCAGTGCTGCTCGTCGCCCACCTGCGCTACGACTGGGGACGACCCGACCTTGCGACCAACGACCACCTGATCTTCTCCAAGGGCCACGCCTCGCCGCTGTTGTATTCGATGTTCCGGGCGGTCGGAGTGATCGACGAGACCGAGCTGGTCAAGACCTATCGGCGCTTCGGCGCCCGCCTGGAAGGCCATCCCACCCCGCTCCTGCCCTGGGTGGACGTGGCCACCGGCTCCCTCGGCCAGGGGCTGCCGGACGCGGTCGGGGTGTGCCTGGCTGGCCGGCGACTCGACCGCCTCGATTACCACGCCTGGGTGCTCTGCGGCGACAGCGAGACGGCAGAAGGCTCGATGTGGGAGGCGCTGGACAAGGCCAGCTACTACCAGCTCGGCAACCTGACCGCCATCGTCGACGTCAATCGGCTCGGTCAGCGCGGCCCGACCGAGCTCGAATGGGACCTCGATCGCTACGCCGCCCGAGTCGAGGCCTTCGGCGCCCGGTCCCTGGTCATCGACGGCCACGATCTGGCCGCCATCGACCGGGCCCTCACCGAGGCCCGAACCGACCCGGACCGCCCGAGCGTGGTCCTGGCCCGCACCATCAAGGCCAAAGGCGTGCCCGAGCTCGAGAACAAGAACGGCTGGCACGGCAAGGCGCTCCCTCCCGACATGACCGAGCGAGCCATCGCAGCCCTCGGCGGGCCGACCGATCTCCATGTCACCACGGCGCGACCGGACCCGGGGTCGCCAGCCACCACGCCGGCACCGGGCGCGCCGGTCACCATGCCCACGTATCAGCTCGGGGAGAAGGTGGCGACCAGGGTCGCCTTCGGCGCCGCCGTCGCCGCGCTTGCCGCTCGCCCCGAGGTGGTCGTCCTCGACGGCGAGGTCGGCAACTCCACCCACGCCGAGGAGTTCGGAAAGGTCGCTCCCGACCGCTACTTCGAGATGTTCATCGCCGAGCAGCAGTTGGTCGCCTCGGCGACCGGGCTGGCGGTGCGCGGCTACCGGCCGTTCGCCTGCACCTTCGCCGTGTTCTTCTCCCGGGCCTTCGACTTCATCCGCATGGCCGGGATCTCGGGGGTCAGCATCTGCCTGGTCGGCTCGCATGCCGGGGTGGAGATCGGCGAGGACGGGCCGTCCCAGATGGCCTTGGAGGACATCGCCGCACTGCGAGCCGTGCACGGCGCGGTCGTGTTGTACGCGGCGGACGCCGCCTCGACCGTCGCTTTGGTCGCCCAGATGCCGGACATAGACGGCGTCGCCTACCTGCGCACCACGCGTGGCGCCTACCCGGTGATCTACCCAGCCGAAGAGACGTTCGCCGTCGGTGGGTGCAAGGTCCACCGGGCCGGCCCAGACGACAAGGTGGCGCTCATCGGTGCCGGGGTGACCCTGCACGAGTGTCTGGCCGCCGCCGACGAGCTCGCCGGCACCGGCATCCCGGTCCGGGTCATCGACCTGTACTCGGTCAAACCGCTCGACCGCCACGCCCTCGTGGAGGCCTGCGAGGTGACCGGCAGCCGTCTCGTGATCGCCGAGGACCACTACCCGGCCGGAGGGATCGGGGGCGCCGTCCTCGAGGCCCTGGCCGACGCTGGCGTGCCCGCCCTGCGGGTCACCCACCTGGCCGTCTCGGGCCTGCCCGGCTCGGGAACCCCTGCCGAGCAACTGGACGCCGCGGGCATCTCGGCCGCCCACATCGCCGCCGCCGCACGACAGCTCGCCGCCCGGTGACCAGCACGGCCTACCGGGCACGACCCCACGTCGTGGTGGTCGGCGGCGGCTTCGCAGGCATGAACGCGGCACACTCGTTGGCCCATTCGGATGCTGATGTCACCCTGGTCGACCGGCACAACTACCACACGTTCCAGCCGCTCCTCTATCAGGTGAGCACCGGCTACCTGCCGCCTGAAGAGGTGGGCGTCGCGTTTCGCTCGGTGTTCCGCCGCCAGGCCAACCTGACCGTCCGGGTGGCCGTCGCTGACTCGGTGGACTGGACGGACGGGAAGCTGCAGCTGCAGGGCGGTCCGGCGCTGTCTTTCGACTATCTGATCCTCGCGGCGGGGGCCGAGACCCACTTTTTCGGTATCCCCGGCATGGCCGAGCACGCGTGGCCGCTCTACACCCTGGCCGACGGCGTGGCGCTGCGAGCCCACCTTCTCGCCACGCTCGAGGCGGCAGCGGCAAGCGAGCCGTCGGGCGATGCCGCCATCACGACGGTGGTCGTGGGCGGCGGTCCTACCGGGGTCGAGACCGCGGGGGCGCTGGCCTCGATGGCCGACGAGGTCGTCGGGCCGGTCGCCACGCTCCGGGTCATCCTCATCGAAGCGGGACCTCGGCTGCTCAACGCCTTCAGCCCGCGCTCGTCGGAGCGGGCCTTCCGAGATCTCCGTCGCCGCGGCGTCGAGGTGCGCCTCGGCCACGACGTCGAGAGGGCCGACGCCAGCGGAGTCACCCTCCGTGGCGGCGAGCACATCCAGACCGGCACGGTGATCTGGGCCGCCGGGGTCCAGGCGAACGGGCTCGCCCGCACCCTCGGAGTGGAACTGAGCCGAGGCAGGGTGGTCGTTGATCAGAACCTGCGGGTCCCGGGCCACCCGAACGTGTTCGTCGCCGGCGACCTCGCCGCGGTGACCGCGCCGAAGTCGAGCGCGGCGTTGCCGATGCTCGCCCCGGTCGCCATCCAGGCCGGCCGCCATGCCGGCGAGCAGGTGGCGCGACTCATCGCCGGGGAGCCCCCGGCTCGGTTCCACTACCACGACAAGGGGATGATGGCGGTCCTCGGGCGCGGCGATGCTGTGGCCGAGCTGCCCCTGCTGCTCGGTGCCGGGACCAGCAACCGGTACCGGCTGCGCTTTGGAGGACTGCCGGCGTGGCTGCTGTGGGTGGGTGTCCACATCGCCTACCTGATCTGCTTCTCCAACCGGGTCAAGGTCCTTGTCGACTGGGGATGGAGCTACTTCACCTCCCGCGGCGCCGCAGCCATCCTGGTACGTCCTCCCGACAAGCTGGTGCCGGCACCGGAAAGTGTCGAGGCCCGGATCGACGCCACGGCGTCGAACACCGGGGGCGACCGGCGGGGGTCGCCAGTTCGGGGAAGACCAACGTGAGCACAGAGCGTGCCTCGCAACGTGGCACGACCAGCAGCCGGTCGCGTCTAGACCGCCACTCCTGACATGTCCGTCGCCACCGATCCTGTCGCATCCGAACGAGCACGAACCTGGGTGAGGAGTCGTGCCTTCGCAACATCACCAAGTGCTGTGAGGTGTGCCCGCAGATCTTCAAGGTCTCCGACAACGCGATCATCCCGTTGAAGGAGCACGCCATCGGTCCCAGCAACGGCCGGCTCGGCTGGCACGGACTGACCGTCCGCCGTCAGACAGGGCGACCATGGACCGCGCCGGGGTCGACCCTCCGCCGCACCCGATCGCCTTTCGCCAGTCGGGCGGGGAGGCGCCTGCAGCGGATGCGTGCGAGCTCGGTACCGGGCCGAGCCCTCGGCTTGGGCGCAACGGAGAGGTCGCGGGCTCGTGACCCGAGGCGTGATGAAACCCGAGGCGTGATGAAACCCGAGGCGTGATGAACGCCGAGGCGGTTATCCATTGGCGCAGGCGCGCTTGAGTTCCAGGATGCGACGGCTCTTCCCCCTCCCCACTGAGCACATCGACATCGCAGCGGCCTACGCAGTCGAGCGACCACGCCACCTGCGGGCGAACATGGCGATGAGTCTCGACGGCGCCGCAACCGTCGAGGGCCGCTCCGGCGGACTGTCTGGACCAGCAGACCGAGCGCTGTTCCATACGCTGCGAGCGCTCGCTGACGTGGTACTGGTCGGTGCCGCCACGGTCCGGATCGAAGGCTACGGCCCGGCCCGCCTGACCGCCGAAGACCGCGCCCGGCGCCGGAAGGCCGGACGTCGTGAGGTGCCTCCAATCGCCGTCGTCACTGGACGGCTCGACCTCGATATGGCCTCGAGCTTCTTCGCTCAGGCCGAGGCCCGGCCCCTTTTGCTCACCACCGAGAACGCACCGGAGCAGACCCGGGCGACCGCTGAACAGGTCGCCGAGGTGCTCGTCCTCGGCCACGACCGGGTCGACCTCCGGTCCGCCCTCGACGCGCTGGCCGAGCGCGGACTGAAGCACGTGCTCTGTGAGGGCGGTCCCGCTCTGCTGTCCCAGCTCGTCGCCGCCGAGTTGGTCGACGAGATCTGCCTCACCATCGCCCCGCTGCTCATCGGCGACGCCGAGCGCCGTATCGCCGACAAGCCGCTCGATCGCGCCGGCAAGTGCACCCTCAGCCAGTTGTGCGAAGAGGACAACTATTTGTTCACCCGATACGAGCTCAGCTCGCCAACTGTAAACGGAGTGACTCCATGAGAGCGAGGGCCGGCTGTATGGCCGCGCCACATCGCCGGCAGCCACGGAGTTGAAGAAGTCGTGAGTGAGCTGAGAGACGTCCGGTCCCCGACCGCGAGATACCACTCCGGCACAGTTGGTCGCGAAGGCCGGGAGGGTCCCTCGCGGTGCCGTCCCAAGGATCGTGTCGCGATGATCCCGCGAATCTGCCCCTCCCGTCCCCGCTGAACGCCGAAATTTGCGGTGGAATCGTCAACCTGCGGGGCTCTTATGCCCAGACACGCTGGCGATGGGCAGCCGATCATTCACGAAGCAGCGGATGACGACGTCCGTTGGCCCCTTCGAGATGGTTGCGGGCCTCGCTTCTCGCGGTCGAGGCTCAGCTCACAGAGTCCTTCCGAGCCGATACCTAATCCGCGGTTGGTGACGTTGTAGATGTGCTCGCTGGCGACGAGCCATACGATGTCGCAGATCTCCCTCTCGCTGTAAAACTTCCTGAGCTGGCGAAAGGTGCCGGGCTGGAGTGTCTTGTTCGCCGTGAGCTCAGACGCATAGTCGAGCGCAACGCGCTCTGCTTCGGAAAAGAGCGGACTCGTCCTGTACTGGGGCAGGGCGTCGAAGCGCGCCTGGCTCTCAGGAGACTCCTTCAGCGCGAACCACCGGGCTGCGTCCATGCAGAACATGCACATGTTGATCGACGCCACCTGCTCACGGATGACCAGGGCAGTCGCGTGTGGCAACTTGAGCTTCTTGTCCAAGCGCGACAACTTGCCGTAGAAGTTCCCGAACGCGATTGGCATCCGCGCCGCGAACACCGAGATGGGAGCCGTGACCTTCCCGGTCGTGCGCCTGTCCATTGCGTAGACCATCTTCATCATCGGGTTACGTGGCTTGTCTATCCGGGGGAGAAGCGTGTCCATTTCCATTGCCTTTCTCGGTGTGTTCAGCAGGTGCTGCTCGGTACTGCTCCGTTCCAACCACCGTCCACATCCTTTGACGTGGCTGCACGCGCTGAGGACTGGAGACGATCGTCCGTCTCTCCCGCCTTTCTGGCGCCTCGGGCAGGTAGCTCGCGGCACGTGGTGCAGCGATCGACCTGATTCGGCCCCCGCCCGACCAGCTCGATCGTCGAGGTCGGATCACCACCCGTCTCGGCGGCGTCGTTCCCAACGACTACGCCGGGGACGCTGATCGCCGGGCCGGTGATCCTTGGCTGCATCGCTGCTCCTTCGGTTCGCCGCGAACCGTCCTGTTCACTAGGACACCTGAGCGTGGATCAATGTGACGCGCCGCAGGTCAGAGGCACCGTGGACCTGGTAGATGTCACATCTGCGTCGGCCCGGGGGTCATTCACACCGAGCGGGACTACGAGGACGGGAAATTGGACGAGAAGCAGTGGTTGGCGGGGCGCTTCGAAGAGCGGCGGCCACAGTTGCGCGCCGTGGCGTACCGGATGCTCGGCTCCCTGGCTGATGCCGACGACGCGCTGCAGGATGCTTGGGAGCGGGTGAACCGAGCAGGCGCGAACGACATCGAGAACCTGAACGCCTGGCTCACGACGATCGTGGCCAGGGTCTGTCTCAACACGCTTCGCTCACGCAACTTGCGACGCGAAGATGCCGCAGGAGCCGCCGTCCCCGATCCCGTCGTGGCCATCGGCGATCAGGTGTTGCCTGAAGACGAGGCGCTTATGGCCGATTCGGTCGGCCTCGCCCTCCAAGTGGTGCTCGACACGCTTCCTCCAGCCGAGCGCCTGGCCTTCGTACTTCACGACATGTTCGACTTGCCCTTCGAGGAGATCGGGCCCCTCATGGGACGAACCACCCAGGCGACCCGGCAACTCGCGAGCCGAGCGCGGCGCCGGGTCCGTAATGCCGAGGGGCCTCCTCCCGAGCGCGACCTCGCAAGGCAACGAGCGGTCGTCAACGCCTTCTTCGCTGCCGGTCGTGCCGGGGACTTCCGCGCACTCGTTGCGCTCTTGCACCCTGACGTCGTGCTCCGCGCCGACTTCAGCCCAAGTCGACCGCGCCAGTCGTCGGTCATTCGTGGCGCCGAGGCCGTCGGCCGAGCAGCCCGACTCGGAGCTCGGCCCGCTGCGCAAGTTCTTCCGGTCCTCGTCAACGGGACCGCCGGTGTCGTCATCATCAGGCGCGGGCGACCTTTCGCCATCATGGCGTTCACCATCTCCAAGGACAGGATCATCGAGATTGACTCCATCGGGGATCCTGACCGCGTGAAGAAACTGACTGCAGATCACCTGACCGATGCCGGCCAAGGAGATTACGTTGAGCCGTGATGGCGTGATCGTCTCAACGCCATCAACCCCAATTCGTAAGGAGGGCTCACCCTTCACCAAGAGCTTTGGCCGGTTGGCCGAGGTGGTTCGTGTCCACACAGATCTCGTTGCCCTCCCGGACGGCCTCCGCCACCAGGACGCGGGCGTGAGCCCTGTAATCTCACTCAAGCTCCTTCCAAGGGAGGAACAACCGATGACAGAGAGCTGTCCGTCGCGCGATCAGAGTGACCTCCGAGAGCGGATCGCTGTGCGGTTATTCCGCATGATCAACCCACTTGCCCGTCGGATGATCGCGGCCGGCGTGCCGACCGGTGCCCCAAACGTGCTGCTGATTGTGCCCGGGCGCCGGTCGGGTATCGAGCGCACGATGCCGGTCACCATGCTCGACTTCGAGGGACACATCTACGTCCAGGCCACCTATGGGGCTTCGGGCTGGGGCCGGAACCTCCGGGCGGCCGAAGAGGTGACCGTGGTCCACCCCGGTGGGCGGCGCAGTTCGGTGCATCCTGTCGAGATCCCACCCGACGAGGCCGCAGCAGTCCTTCGACACGCGCTCGCGCCGTATCACCAATCGCTTTTCCTGCGCCGTTTGCTCGGCCCACGCGTGCGGCCGCCAGTCGGTCTACTGCGCCGATACCGGCTGCGCATCGACGACACGCCCCGGGAATACCTCGTCGAAGCGCAGCGCCACCCGCTCTTCGAACTCCGACCCACGTGACGACGTCCGACGACCGACACCGAGCAAGCGGCTTCGCCACTTGGTCGGGATGCCCGGTGAATGCGCGCCTCGTCACCATGCTCGTGCTCGACAGAGGGCTGCGTCTAGGAGTCGCAGTTCTCTGGAGCTGGGCTTGCTCCGTGGCTCTTGCTCGCCGGATCGAGGCGCTGATCAGACCATCCTGACGCTATCGGTACCCTCGCTTCAGCAAGTGCTTCGCCCATGCTTCGAAGCTGGCGGGGCTGAGCACTTCGAACGCGAAGGCATTCGCGAGTCGGTTGGTCGTGTTGGACGCGAAGCATCACCGCCGAGGTTCCTCCCGAGACCACCGTAGGTGGCTCGCCACTCCGGAGAGTGGACTCCTCAGTGATACAAGCCAATCGTCTGGGTGGCTTCATCCACGAATACCGGATGGCGATCTGAGCAGTGCGGACGGAGTTATCGGCACCCACAGGCTGACCATGCGCCGGGGTCCAGCCGCTCGTCGTGCCCGTCGGGCTCGATGTGGACGCTGGTGCCGTCGTGGAGTGGCTGCTGCTCGCAGTCGACGGCGTCGGCCGTGCGGTGGCTGGCGGATGAAGCGCCGCCGGGGGCGCTAATTCAAGAAACGGTTGACCGCGGCGCCCACTTGCTTCGCGTCCTGGAACAAGAAGGCGTGCCCCGCTCCGGCAAAGACCTTGTGGGTCACGTGCCGAAGCTGCCCCATGATGAGCCGGTCGTTCGCGGGGGGGTCGACCACGTCCTTGTTGCCCCACATCACGAGCACGTGCATCGGCAGCTTGTGTAGTTGGCCGTACACGCCGCCGCTGCTCGACGTCCATTGCGTCCGGGCGTTCTGCTGGCCGGCGAGCCCGGCCGGCGTCGTCGAAAAGCTGTCCGAGGGGAGGTGGTCGTGCTTGTATTGGGCGAGCACGCGCGCCGCGTACGCCGACGCCGCTTTCTTCCCGGCCGCAGTCTGCGGGAAGCTCAGCTTGAACAGTGTCTTCGTGGGCAGGTTCGGCTCCGACATGAGCTTTTGCACTGTCGCACTCGGCAGCTTCTCGGTCGGGCCACCTGAGCCGGTCGCGCAGAGGACCAGCTTCATGACGCGACGGGGTGCGTCGACGGCGACCTGCTGGGAGATCTCGCCTCCCATCGACCAGCCCATCAGGTCGAACCGGTGAATTCCCAGCGCGTCGGCGAGCGCCAGGGTGTCGTCTGCCATCAGTTCAATGGTCACGTCACTCGTCGGCGTTGTGTCGTCGTTGGTCGTCCCCATACCGCGGTTGTCGAAGACGACGACATGGTGGTGCGCCGTCAGCTGGCGCATGAGCAGCGGGTCCCACTCGGCCATGGTGCCGCTCCGGCCCATCACGATGATGAGCCACGGCCCATGCCCACCGGTGCGGTAGCCCATGCTCAGGCCATTGGCGCTCACGTGCTTCACAGCTCCGAGCCGGCTTGAGACCGTGAAGGCGCGCCCTGTCCTCGACGCTCTTTGGGCGCCGCCGGCCACCGGCACGGCGAGCAGCACCAGTCCCAACACCACGGCCACGGCGCTCGCCGACCACCGAACTTTCTTCGAACCTGATTGCTTCATCCGCCTCTCCCTCCTGGGAATGTGCCGCAATGCGTTTGACGGTCTGGCAGTGCGCTCACGTCAACGGCCGATCGGCACGTCCTAGGCGAGGCGGCTCAACGCCCCCGGCGGGCACAAGCTCCAATTGCTCGGCACTCGCTCCGGGCTCGTCGGTCGGGGAGCGCTGAGGCCACCAGAAGCGCAGCGATGCGAGAGCGGAGAGGGTAGGGACGACGCGCGTCGCCATGATGTTGGCGGCGAGCAGGACGCCGAGCGCCACCGCGAAGCCGATCTCTGCAAGGAGCTGGATCCCGGTCAAGAGGAGCGAGGCGAAGGTGCCGGCGAGGATCAGCGCGGCGGAGAAGACGGCAGGGGACCCTTGGGTCACGGCGGCGTGCGCCGCGTTGCGCGGCAGCTTGCCCGACCGAAGCTCCTCGCGGAGCCGCGACGACATCAAGATGTTGTAGTCCGTCCCGATCGCCATCACGAAGAGGTAGGCGACGATCGGGATCGTGTAGTCCAGACCGGTCCACCCGACCCCGCGCACGAACAGCAGCGCGGTCGATCCGAGCGTGGCGGCGTACACGACGACCACGCCGAAGAGCAGGTAGAGCGGACCGACCAGCGCGCGCAGGACCAGGGCCAGGATGACTGCCACGATCGCCAGCGCGAGGGGGAACACGTGCTCCATGTCGTGGCGGAGCGCTGTTCGCACGTCGGCCAGCTGAGCGGTAGTGCCCCCCACGTACACCGTTGCCCCGGAGACTCCCGGGTTTTGTGCGGCTGCGCGCAGCGGTCCGGAGACCACCGACATCGCGGACGGTGAGTACGGGTTCGGCCGGAGCAGCACCTCGATGTACGCCTGGGCGCCACTGGCGGTGTACTGCGGCGGGACCACTTGGGCCACGTCCGAGACGCGCCCGAGGTCTGCGGCCAGCGCGCCGACGGCTGCAGGGTCCAGCCCTTTCCCGCCGGGGGAGCCCACGAAGACTTGCGTCGGACCGAGATAGCCCGGAGGGAAGGCCTCTGCCATCGTGTTGAATGCCTGCTGCGAGGGCGTGCTCCCCGGCAGCTCGGCGAGCTGGTTGTAGGTCGTCTTGTAGCCGAGGATCCCGAAGGCGAGCGCCACGAGCGCGAGTACCCAGACGGCGAAGACCACCGCCGGCCGCTTGGAGACCTGCGTGGCGATGAACGAGGTCCGACCGATGCCCCGCCCGGCCGGCCTCGGCTGGGAGGGCCAGAACAACGCATGCCCGAGAAGGCTGAAGACCGCCGGCACGAGGGTCATGGCCGCGAAGAGCATGAGCAAGATGCCCACGATGAGGCCTGGAGCGAGCGTCTTCAGGGAGACGAGGCTCGCCACCAGCAGGGCCGCGAACGCGGCCATAACGGTCGCCGCCGCCGATGCGATGACCTCCCCCGCGCGCTCGAGGGCGTACCCGAGCGCCGCCCTCGGCTCCTCTCCGGCTGCGAGCTGCTCCCGGTACCTGAAGAGCAAGAAGACCATGTAGTCGGTGCCGACCCCGAACATCACCACCACCAACAACGGGGCGAGCTCGGGACCGACGACGAAGCCGAACCACGACGCCAAGTCGGCCGTGAGCGACTGCGCCACCTGATGGACGGCGCCGATCACCACGACGGGGAGCACCGCGATGACGACGCTCCTGAACACCAGCCCGAGCAGCACGAGGATCAGCACGACGGTGGCGACACCGATGATGTCCGATGCTCTGGCGAAGTCCTTTGTCGAGTCGACATTGATGGCTTCGTTCCCAGTGAGCGCGGCGTAGAGGCCCGTGCCCGAGAGGTAGGCGGCAGCCTTCTGACGAATGACCGGCACCGCGGCGTTGGCTCCCGCGTTCCCGACGTTGCCTGAGAAGACGACTTGGACGAGCTGCACCTTCTTGTCGGGAGCGAGCGCGACCGGCGACGTGCTGACCGCCTCGACGGAGGGGATCTTGTCGTGGGACAGGGTCGCCGCCAGGGACGCGACTTTCGCCTGCTGGCTGGTCGTCAGCGCGGCGTGGTCGGTGGCACTGACGACGAGCAGGCCGGTGGCAGAGGTGTCCTGGGGGAAGTACCGCTGGCCGAAGTGCAGCGCTTCCACGGACTGGTAGGAACCGGGAAGGAATGTCGAGTTGTTGTTCGACGTGAACGTCGAGAGCTTCGGCGACGCCACGAGCACGACGACCGCGAGGACGACCCACCCGGCGATGACGAGCCACCGGTGCGCGATCACCCCAGAAGCCAGCCGCCTGAACACCGCTCGACCCTCCGCCCCTTCCTGCATTCCGCTGGCCGCTGGCCGCTGGCCGCTGGCCGCTGGCCGCTGGCCGCTGGCCGCTGGCCGCATTATTGTCGAACTGCCAGCGATTATGCGGCCAAAGCCTTGATCCACTCAGACCGCTGCCGTGCGAGCGTTTGAGCGCGAGAGGCGCGTCGACACGGTCGATGGGTGGGTGAACTGGACCATCGAGGTCGCCTTGGCGCGAGGTGCAGTTCGAGTGGCGCCGCCAGGTCGTGGCTAGAGAGCTCCCCGACCTCCCGGGAGGGCGCGACCCCGCTCAGGTCATCGAAGCTCGTGACGACGGGCCGGTTGCTGGGGCGCTCTACGACGAGCTGCGGGCACTGCGGATTCCCGCGATTTCGTACATGCAGTCCGGAGTTTTCGTACACCCCGATCGGAGGCCGCGCGGCGGCCGACGCTGAGCAGGGTTCAGCCCCTGTCGATCACCTCCTTTGCGTGACCAGTGAGTCTGCCATCATGCTCGACGGCGAGGCTTGTCGGAAGGATCGGTTGACGACGTGGTCTGCCGGCGGAGCGACTCGCCGCGCAGCTCGATGCGGTGGACGTGCTCGAGCAACCGGTCCAAGATGCCGTCGGCGACGGTGGGCTCGCCGAGGGCGTCGTGCCACATGGCGACGGGCAGCTGGCTGGTCACGATGGTCGAGCGCAGCCCGACACGGTCCTCGATGACCTCCAACACGTCGGCCGCCTGGTCGGGGGCGAGCGGGCGCAGCAAGAAGTCGTCGATGACGAGCACGTCGAGACGGGCCCACGTGGCGAGCAGACGGGCCAGGCGCCCCTCGGCCCGGACCAGGGCGAACTCGTCGTGCAGGCGCGGACCGCGCAAGTAGAGGGCGGAGTGACCGTGGCGGATGGCGGCGTTCGCCAGGGCACAGGCCAAGTAGGTCTTCCCCAGCCCGGTCGCCCCGACCACCACCACGCTGTGATGCGAGCTGACCCAGTGGGGCTCGGCCAACGAGAGGATCTGGGATCGCTCGAGGCCCCGGGGACGGGCGAAGTCGACGTCTTCGACGGTGGCGGCGATGCGCAGGTGGGCGGCCTTCAGCATGCGCTGGAGCCGGCGGTCCTGGCGCTCGGTCAGCTCCCGGTCGACCAGCATTCCCAGGCGCTCTTCGAACCCCAAGGCGGCGTAGTCGGGATGCTCGCGCTGTTCGAGCAGCCCCGGACCATGCCGGGCAGGCGGAGCTGGTGGAGACCGTCCAAGGTGGCGTGGTCGAGCACGAGGATCCTTTCAGGAGTAGCAGCCGGCGCCGCGCAGGTTCTGGTGCCGGGGGTGGGGACGAAGGGCATGGGCTTCGGGGAGCGGTTCTTTGTCCAGGCCGTGGCGGAGCATGTGCTCCATCGCTCCTCCTACGGGGAGGGTTTAGGGTCGATCCATGGCCCGATCGATCACCATCCTTCACACCCCCGGCTGCCCGAACGTCGCCCTGGTGCGCCAACGCCTCTCCGACGCCCTCGCCCAGCTGACGGACGCTGCTCCAGAGGTGACCGTCGAGGAAATCAGGGACGCCGACGAAGCCCGGCAACGTGGCTTCCACGGCTCACCCGCCTTGCTCGTCGACGGCGTCGACCCGTTCGCGAGCCCCGAGAGCCCACCGGCGTTCGCCTGCCGCACCTACCGCACCGAGTCCGGCGTCGAAGGGGCCCCGTCTGTCGACCAGATCGTGGCGACCCTCGTCGCCGGGTAGCAGTCTGATCGATGGCACTGGATCGAGACGACGTTCGCCGCCTTGTGGCGGAGGGCGCCCAGCTGGTCGAAGTCCTGCCCCCCTCCGAGTACGACGACGAGCACCTCCCAGGCGCCATCAACATCCCGCTCAAGACACTCGGCCCTGAGACCGCCGCGGCGCTCGACCGGTCGCGGCCGGTGATCGTCTACTGCTGGGACGGCCTTTGAGACATGAGCCCACGGGCCGCGTGTCGGCTCGAGTCGCTCGGCTTCACCGCGGTCTACGACTACACGGCCGGAAAGGCCGACTGGTTGGCCGCCGGGCTTGCAACCCAAGGCTCCGGCGCCTCCACGCTCCGCCCGGGAACGTTGGCGCGCACCGCAGTCCCCACGTGCGCGCTCGACGACACGATCGCCACGGCACGCGAGCGGGTGGAGGCCTCGAGAGAGGACCGCTGCATCGTCGTCTCGGCTTCGGGCGTCGTACTCGGCCTCCTCGACCAGTCCGCGCTCGCGGGCGATGAACATGGGCTCGCCGCCGATGCGATGAGGGCCGGCCCGGCCACCGTGCGTGCACATGAGGATCTCCCTGGCCTCCTCGAGCGCATGCGTGCGCGCAACGTGGCCTCGATCCTCGTCACCGATCCCGAGGGTCGCATCCTCGGAGTCCTCCATCGCGACGACGCCGATGCCGCGCTCGCGCAGTCGGACCTCCCCAAGCGGGCCGGGTGACTCCTCGTCAAGACCGTCGAAGGACACCACAGGCGGGGGCCACCCAACTCTGCTGGGGAGGCGCCACGCGTCCGGAGGTGTGACAGCGGAGTCTTCGACATCGCTCGGGGAGATCCAAGGGAGCGGAATCCCCGCCGACGCCTCCAGCCAGTGCCGCGCAAGGAGGCACCCGGTTTCACGCTCAGCGACCAGCACGGCAAGACCTTTCCGCTGTCGAGCCTCCGCGGCCATCTGTCCACCCGTCATTTCATCGCCGCGAACGGTAACGAGCGGGGATCTCGGCGACCCCGGGCGTCCTCGACCGAGTGGACGAGGGCGCGACGACCCAGCGCGTCGCCTGGACGGCAAAACACCAGGGCGCGTTCGCCAAGCTCGACGAGCCGGGAGGCGTTCCAGGGTGCCCGGCGCCGAGTCAACCGTCGAGACATTGACGCGCCACCCAGCATCGAGTGGACGAAGGCGAAGAAGGAGGGGCAGCGCAATCTGCCTTCGAGGCACTTGGGAAGGACGCCCCGGATCCCGACACGTTCGAGGTGACGCCCCACACCCGGGTGCGCCACGACAAGGGTCGTCGGGTCCTCGTCCTCGTCTGCGACCTCGACATCCGGGTCCTGAGCGAGGAGGGTGAACTGCTTCGCCATCTCACGCTCGACCCTGACCGGGACTCCCAGCCTCTCGGTGCCGCGCCCTGATCACGTATCGTGTGAGGGTTCGTCTGTCCACGATGTCACGGGACAGAACACGGTGGAGGTGACATCGTTAGCTCTCGCGCATTCACGCCTCTGATCGCGCAAAGCCGCTGGTAGCCGATCCTGCATATGGCGGCGCCACGGCGGCCGCCTTCTCAATCTCGGGAACGACGAGCAACCTTCACCGATAATCAGACCCGACCGCGCGTCGAAGGAATGTCGCCCTCCCCGGCGAACCCCTACATGCCGCGGCCGTCGCAGAACGAGGAGTGGAGACTCGCGTTGGATGGGGCCCGGTTTGGCTCGCGGTGGAGGGAACACTGCGGAGCTGGATCTAGGGGTGGCGACATGACGTCTCCTACACGCGAATGACCGACAATCCGTCCAGTTCGACGTAGTCGTCGTCCTGTGCGACGACCGGAACCTGGAGCGCCATGGCGGTCGCGGCGATCCACGAGTCGTTGACCGGCATACGCCGCTCCATGTCCCGAAGAAGCATCCGGAGCCTGGCCCACTGCGCAGCAACGTCGTCGTCGACCGGCACCGGGTCCAGCTCCAGCGCAGCCGTCAGGGTCGTCAAGCGCCGCTCTCGGACGCGGACGTCGTTCGCGGCGAGCACCCCAGCACGCAGCTCCCCGACAGTGACGATTGAGACCGCGAGCTCGTCGGGCATCGAGGAATCGTCGAGCCGTCTCCCGGACTCCCTAGCGATGAAGACGGACGTATCGGCGAGCCCTTGGCTCACCGTTCGAGCTCGTCAGTCATGTCGGGCGCTAGAGAACGCAATTCCGCGTCGAGGCCAGGATCCGCCTGCCGCCCGGAGAGACGCCGAACGAACTCGGTTCTTTGCATCCAGCGGGGCCGGCGCCGTAGTGGTCGGAGCGCGGCCACTGGCTCGCCGTCCACCGTGATCACGATGTCCTCTCCCGCCGCAACTCGACGGAGGAGCCCTCTCGTGTCGTTGCGGAGTTCTCTTGACGCTACCTCCGTCATGCCACGAATGTAGCATACGTGCGACAGGGCGCGGCCATTGGGACGTGGGTGCCGAGAATTCCCACCCTGAAGGGTCCAACAACGCGATCGTCGCCTTGACCAGTCAGGACCTGCACGCCCGTGGCGCTCAGCCTTCTCTACCGTCTCTTCCGCCGCGTCGTCGAGTACCTGTCACTCCACCGCATGGACGCCGTCGCCAGAGATCGTGGTGCTCCGTGATCAAGCTGGCGGTCCTTCGCCGGCAGGTCGACAGGCCCCGGTCTCCTGGTCGGACTATTTAAGTGCGTCGGATCGAAATTTTGGACCCTTCACGTCGTGAGATCGCCCCTTCGCTGCTTCCGCCGGACGACGTCGTCGGGAGCGAGGCGGACGACGTGCTCGTGGTCAACTGGACGAAGAGGCTCTGCGACAGCCACCTCTCGTAGCGCTTCGGAGACCAACGACGGACCAGCACCAAAAGTCGGTAGACGTCCGGGCTGGCACTCGCGAACAGGATGTCCGCAGCCGCAGCCTGGGTCACCCCCGGACGAAACGCACCCTTCCTCCCCAACGCCCGCGCGACGAGGGCGCACCCGAAGTGCCGCTGCTCCTGGGCGGCTCGAGCGAGCGGCACGAGCTCGGAGTCGGCTTCGGCTGCAGCCGCCAGAGCCAGCTCCAGCCGGGCGGCGCGCTGATAGATCTCCCGCATCGCTCGCGCGTAGATCGCGATGGCCGATCCGATGGACGGTTCGTTGTGAAGAGCCCGCACCCACGGGCGCTCCGGCATCGTGACCGGGGCGTCGTCGCCCGCCAGCGCGACGTCCCTCGCCTCCTTGATCAGATCCCGCTTGCTCCCGGCAGCCGAGAAGACGGTGGCGCGGGACACGCCGGCGCGCTCGGCGATGTCGTCGACGCTCGTGGCCGCGTAACCGCGCTCTGAGAACAGCTCGACCGCAGCGGCCAGGATCGTCGTCCTCGTCTGCATGGCGAGCTGAGATCGGTACGGGGAGACGTACGACCTCTTGACTCCTCGTGTCGCATGGGTAGACTCATCACTCATTGGTAAGACCAATAGTCTAGTCAATGTCTGTCGAGACAGCCGGATTCCGACCGAAGGGGGATGTCATGTTTCGACGAATTTGTGCGGCAGCGTGCAGCGGTATCCTCGCAACGGCGATCGTCGTGGTGACCGCCACCCCAAGTCTGGCCTCCCCGAGTGGCGAAGCCGCGTATGCCGACGGCCAGGTCTACTGGATGCACAGCGCTCACGTGGATACCGCTCCAGGAGCTGGTCAGCTGAGCTCGCCGCCGATCTACATCCTGGGCTTCCCGGTCGCGTCCGGCACCAGCGGTCCGATCACCCTGCCTTCCGGGTACCAGCCCCAATGCGACCCGTGCGACGCCGAACCCGTCCACTACCACGACCATCTGCTCACCGGAGAGCCTGGCTCCGGCTCCAACGGCACGGCCGGTGACTACAGAGCGCCCTGGCGGATCGTCGTCATGATGTACAACCCGGCCTATTTCAACAGTCCTGGTTTCGTGCCGGTGACCTCCGACCAGCAGCTTCCGGCCGCCGAGGCGGCGGGAGACTTCCTCGTCGTCAATCCTGGTGCACCCGACCCGTATCAGATCTGGACGGACACCGTGCTGATCTGCCCGATCGTGCAGCAGGGCTAGTTCCCGCTCCCGAATCAGAGCTCGAGCGCCTCGTTCAGGCCCCCCCGGCTGCCGTCGCCGACCCAGGCGACGTGTCCGTCCGAGAGGAGCTCGGCGAGCCTGAGGCCAATCCGAACGTCGCAGATGGTCGTGAACCCTCGCCATTTATAGCGGCGATCCATTGCCACCACGATCGAGTGCTTGGAGACTCAGTCTTGAGCATGTCGCCCGCCATGGCGCGCCTATGGCTGCATACGGCACCGCCACACCTTCGAGGCCCCCCTCGCGCGAAGGTCCAGCGTGTTGGCGGTGTGGCGCGCGCCCGACTGCATACGGCTTCATACGGCACTCGTGATAGGCCACCGATAAATTCCACCGATAAACCCTGTGGGTAACGCGAGAGCAGGTCGCGAAGCTGCACGTCAGCGGCTCGCGCCACGGCGGAGAGGCGCGTGAATCCACGCCTTGCGGTGGAGGTGACATCGTCAACATGCGCGCCTCCGCGCCTCTGATTCCGTGAACCTGCTGGTACCCGAGCGTGCGTATGGTGGCGCCATAGCAGCCGCCTGCTCAATCTCGTGCGCGTTGGGCTGATCTTCACAAAAATCGCCGGGACGAGTCGTCCGAAGCATGCACCCCGCAGCATCCAGCCATCAGCGCGATCGGTAGGCCGAGCGTCGATGCTGGACGCGATGGACGGTGACGCGCTTCGCGGTGTCGTCGATACTGTAGATGATCCGGTAGTCGCCGCGGCGAGCCGAGAAGAGCCCGGCAAGCTCTCCCACGAGCGACTTGCCCAGCCGGTGTGGGTTGTCGGCGAGGGGGCCATGGAGCACCACCAAGGCGGCGTCTCGGACTTTGGCAGGAAGCTGATTCAGGTGGCGGAGCCCCTCGGGGGTGATCCGGACCTCGTACACCCAGTCAAGCCTCCGGCAAGCGCAGCGACTCTCCTCGCTCCTGTTCCGCTCTCGACCTTGCCAGTGAGGCCACGAGCTCTGGGTCTCTGAGGACGTCGAGCGTCTCTTCGAGCGAGTCAAGGTCGTCGGGGCTCATGAGCACAAAGGACGGCCGGCCGTTACGCGTCGCCAGGATCCGCTCATGCTCTCGCTCCACCCGCTCGGCCAGCTCGGAGAGGTGCGCCTTCGCGTCTGAGAACGCCAGTACCTCGGTCATAAGTCAACATTCTGACCTGTCGCGTCTGACCTCGCAAGCAGAAGGGTCCAACAAGGCGATCGCAGCCTTGAACCAGGCAGGACCCGAGCGGCGAACCTGCACGCCCGTGGCGCTCAGCTTCCTCTACCGTCTCTTCCGCCGCGTCGTCGAGGCCCTGTCGCTCCACCGCATGGACGCCGTCGCCAAAGACGCAGAGATCCTGGTGCTCCGTCATCAGCTGGCGGTCCTTCGCCGGCAGGTCGCCAGGCCCCCGGTTCTACACCCGGGCTCGCCCACATCGCGGCCTCGACCTTGACGCGCCTCAGCCGATCCCGGCTGGCAACCGCAAAGGGGTCCTCAGGCGAACGCGACGTCCTCGGAGGCCTCATCCATGAGTACCAGCTCGCTGCCAGAACAAAGCAGGCCCCCTCCACCCGGACAGCTCCAATCCATCGCGCCAACCGTTGCGTCGCACGTAATGGATCCGCATCGAGGGAGCCACAGCCGGCGCGCTTACGCGGGCCGCTCGATCCGTTCAGTCCCACACGCCGCGAGCGTTACGCGTCCTGAGTGCCTCGGATCAAAGTTGTTGGACCCCTTCACGCAGTTGCTACCCCCGAAGACCTACGTCGCGCTCGGCTGGTCCAGCGCGGTATGACGGAGAGCGACGTTGACGCGGCCGACTTGCCTCCGAACGAGTCCGAAATCGACAAGGTGCGCGCGGCGGCCGACTTCGTTGTGTCGGCCGAGGCCAGCGCCGACGATACCGTGACCTCCCTCCAGGAATGGCTCGCCGCCCATCCCAGCTGACAGGAGCTGCTCGTGGACCAAAGGTCCCACCTATGCCATCGCTGCGTAGACGGTGCGGCGACACTCACACGCCAAGATGGGAGAGACGCGCTCTCTGCGGTTGAGTATGGCTGCCGACATGGCGCGCCTATGGCTGCATACGGCACCGCCACACCTTCGAGGCCGACACCGCGCGAACGTCCAGCGTGCTGGCGGTGTGGCGCGCGCTCACCTGCATAGGGCTGCGTACGGCACTCGTGATAGGCCACCGATAAATTCCACCGATAAACCCTGTGGGTAACGCGAGGGCCGATCGCGAAACTGCACGTCAGCGCATCGCGCCATGGCGGAGTGGCGCGCGAATCCAAAACTTGCGGTGGAGGTGAAGGGACTCGAACCCTCGGCCTCTACATTGCGAACGTAGCGCTCTACCAACTGAGCTACACCCCCGCGGCGCCTCAAAGAATAGCGGCCGGGTGGAGGAGCCCCGGGCGGACGCCACCGTGAACTCCTCGTCTTGCGGGCGGTATCCCCTCGGATCAGCCGCCAGTGGCGAACCGGCGCGCCGCTCCGACAAGCTCGTCGTCGTCCCAGGCTCCTGGATACCCGGCGCGCGCCGCACGCCCGGACGTCGCAGTGAGCACCTCGACGGACGGGGTCACCTGGGCGGCCGCCGCGTGTCTCGCGCGTGGCGGGCTCCACTGCATCGGGGGTTCTTCGGTGAGGTGCTGGGAGACCGGCCGCAGCGCGTCCCGCTCCGCGTGAAGCATCTGTGCGTAGGCGGCGAGGGCGACGTAACCGGCGAGCGCGAGCGCGGAGATGCCGGTGACCGCCCACAGAAGATGGAGGGCATGCAGAGCCCCCACGCCGCCGGTGACCGCGACCAGGGCGATCAGCCCGAGGAGTAGGTCGCGCCGGCGACGGCGCATCCGCCGGCTTTCCCACGTCGACTGCTTCTGTCGGACCCCTCGGACGAGCTCCCTTGTGGCGCGCACGGCGCCGGTTCCTTCGACGAGGGCGAGCCCCGGCGCCGACGCTTCCGGGACTTCCAGACGGTAGGCGGGCTCGACAAGCTTCGGCCCGGTCCGTTCGAGGAGGTGGAGCTGCTCGTGGAAGCTGTCGATGGAAGAGTGGGAGCGCCCATCTCTGAAGCGGCGGACCAGCCGGGGCGCCAGCACGGCGATCCATACGACTACGAGGACCAGCACAACCAAGTCAGTCACTCCCTCGACCTACCTTCCTTGGCTCGACCAAGCTACGTGGACGTGGTCGACAAGTGGTGGATGGTCCGGAGCGCGCAACGCCGACGTCGCCGGCGCCCCCCTGTTCCCCCCTTCTAGTCAGCGTCCTCCGCTCCGGCAAGGTGTGGAAGAAGCCCCTGCTCACGCCCTCAGGAGGCGTGGAGCCCGCACTCGGTCTTGCCGCTCCCGGCCCACCTGCCGGCGCGAGGGTCCTCGCCCGGCGAGACGGGTCTCGTGGTCGGAGCGCAGCCGATCGAGAGGTATCCCTTCGAGACGAGTGGGTGCACTGGAAGGTCGTGGTCTTTCAGGTAACTGTCGACGTCGTCGTCGGTCCACGTCGCGAGCGGGTTGATCTTCGCGACGCCGAAGACCGGGTCCCAGCCGACGACTGGGGCGGTCGCGCGCGTCGGCGCGTCGACGCGCTTCAGCGAGGTGAGCCACGCGCGCTTGTCTGCGAGCACGCGTCGAAGCGGCACCACCTTGCGCAGCTCGCAGCAGCGCGTGGAGCCGCACGGCCACTCGTCGGCCTCGGGACCCGGCTCGGTGACCGTGAGGTGCAGGTCGTAGCGAGCGCGCACCTCCTCGACGAACGCGAGGGTCTCTTCGAAGTGCGCCCCGGTGTCGCAGAAGACGACCTCGATCTGCGGGTCGGCCTTCACCGCAACATCGATGAGGACGACGTCTTGGAACGACGCCGCCAGCACGAGATCGCGACCGAACCGCTCGACCGCCCACTCGACCACTTTGGACGCCGGCGCGTGGGCGAGCCGCTCGTCGGCCGCGGCGATCTCCTGAGCGAGCTCGTCGGGCGGAGCCGAGCTGGCTTCCGGGCTGGCGGTCTGCTCGGTCACTCGCGTTCCTCCGTGGTCTCGACGGCGCTCACGTCTCCCCAACCCCGGTTCTGCTCGGCTCTGCATGCCGGTCCCACCTGCGGCCCGCACCGGCGGCTTACGCTTGTCCCGCCGGGCGGGGATGCCTGGACCGGGGTGCCGATCCAGGCTTGACTAGTAGGGTCGGATTCCCAAAGTTACACGGCAGCTGTCGTGGGCGGAACGGGGCCTCTCGAGAACCTGGCCGGCGACGAACGCCGGCCACCGGCCCGAGACGCAGGGCTGCACGACCGATTGGAACGTAAGTGACGGAAGCTCAGACCCACGCTCGGGGACGTGCCGACAAGGCGCGCGCTGCCGGGAAAGCCGGTGCCGTCCACGACGGCACCCGCGCCGGGTGGGTCGACCACCTCGCACTCCTCGAGTCCCACGCGATCTTCGTGCTGCGCGAGGTCGCGGCGGAGTCCGAGCGCCCGGTCCTGCTCTTCAGTGGCGGCAAGGACTCGGCCGTCCTGCTGCACCTCGCCGTCAAGGCCTTCCGGCCAGGCGGCCTCCCCTTCCCGATCATGCACGTCGACACCGGTCACAACTTCCCCGAGGTGACCAAGTTCCGGGACGAGCTCGTGACCCAACTGGGCGAGCGGCTCATCGTCGCGAGCGTCCAGGAGTCCATCGACCGCGGCCGGGTCCCGGACCCCGGTCCGAACGCGAGCCGGAACAGGCTCCAGACGACCACCCTCCTCGACGCGATCGCAGAGCACTCCTTCGACGCGTGCTTCGGCGGAGCGCGGCGCGACGAGGACAAGGCGCGGGCGAAGGAGCGGATCCTCTCGTTCCGCGACACCTTCGGCCAGTGGGACCCGAAGCGGCAGCGGCCTGAGCTCTGGCACCTCTACCAGGGGCGCGTGCAGCCGGGCGAGCACGTGCGCGCGTTTCCGCTCTCGGACTGGACGGAACTCGACATCTGGCAGTACATCGCGCGCGAGGGAATCACCCTTCCCGACATCTACTACGCGCACCGCCGGCCGGTCGTCGAGCGCGAGGGCATGCTGCTCGCAGTGTGCGACTGGGTGGCACCCGCCCCCGGCGAAGAGGTGCGGGAGGAGTCGGTGCGCTTCCGCACCGTCGGCGACGCCACCTGCACCGGCGCGGTCGAGTCGACCGCGCGGACTGTCACAGAGATAATCGACGAGATCTCGGTGTCCAGGATCTCCGAGCGCGGCGCCACGAGGGCCGACGACAAGTTCTCGGAGACGGCGATGGAAGACCGCAAGCGCGAAGGGTACTTCTGAGGTGCCGCCGCCCGGCGACGGTGCGGCCGACGGCGGCATGGACCTCCTGCGTTTCGCAGCCGTGGGCTCGGTCGACGACGGAAAGTCGACGCTGATCGGCCGACTCCTCTACGACACCCGCCAGCTCTTCGACGACCAGGTGGCCGCCGTCGAAGCGGCGTCTGCGCGGCGCGGCGTGGGCGAGGTCGACCTGTCGTTCATCACCGACGGCCTGCGCGCGGAGCGAGAGCAGGGCATCACCATCGACGTCGCGTACCGCTACGCGGCGACGCCGCGGCGAAAGTTCGTCATCGCCGACTGTCCCGGCCACGTGCAGTACACGCGCAACATGGCGACCGGAGCGTCCACCGCCGACCTCGCTCTCGTCGTCGTCGACGTGGTAAACGGATTGCGCGAGCAGACGCGTCGGCACGCCTGCATCGCTGCGCTCCTCGGGGTGAACCAGTTCGTCGTGTGTGCCAACAAGATGGACCTCGCCGACTGGAGCGAGGCCGCATACCGCGCCGTCGCCGAGGAGTTCGAGGGGCTGGCCGACCGGCTCGGGGTGGCGTCGTGGCGGGTCATCCCCGTCTCCGCGCTCCACGGCGACTACGTCGTCGACCAGTCGGGCGCCGCGCCGTGGTACGAGGGGCCGACGGTGCTCGAAGCGCTCGAGGACGCCCCAGCCGGCGCCTGGGCGTCGGGCCACGGCACCGGCGCGGGTGGCGGCGCCCGCCTCCCGGTCCAGTGGGTCCTCCGCCGCCCCGGCGGGGGACGGAGCTACGCCGGCATGGTGAACGGCGGCGCGCTGCGCACCGGCGAAGCGGTGGTCGTCCTCCCCGAAGGGTGGCGGACCACGGTGACCGGGATCGAGACCTACGACGGCCCGCTCGACGAGGCGCCGGTCGGCATCTCGGTCTCGGTCGATCTTGCAGACGACCTCGACGTGTCGCGCGGGGACCTCGTCGCCTCGGCCGGCGACTCGCCCGAAGTCGTGAAGGACCTCGTCGCCACGGTCTGTTGGTTCTCGGACCGCCCCTTGCGCGGCGGTGACCGGCTGCGGGTGAAGCACACCACCCGGTCGACCCCCGCGCGCGTGACGGCGGTGCGGGGCCGCCTCGACGTCAACCGGCTGGAGATCGACCCCGCCGCGGAGCTCGTCAACAACGACATCGGGACGGTGGAGCTCACCACCGCGGTCCCGCTCGCCGTCGACCCCTACCGCCACGACCGGATCACGGGGAGCTTCGTCCTCGTCGACGAGGCCACGAACGCGACCGTGGCGGCCGGCATGGTCGGCGAGCCCCACCTGGCCCGCGCCGTCAGCGCTTGACGACCATGACCACCATGGCGGCCACGACGAGCGCCACCACCCCCGCCGCCGAGAGGCACATCGCGCGGCCCGCCCCCCGGGCCGCGGCCGGGGCCCCCGCTCCGGCGCCCCCGGCAAGCCCACGCTGCCCCCGCCGCTCGGCGGGCCACATCACCCCCTCCGCGAGCGCCGTCGCCGCGGCCCACAGGCCGATCCCCCAGACCACCCACGGCGCCCCGAGCCGGTAGGCGCCCCCCGACATGGCGAGCAGCGCAGCCCCGAGGGCGGGCACGAGGTAGAGGACGCGCCCCGTCCAGTTCACTCCCGGGGCGAAGTAAGACCGGACGGCAGGGGGAGGCTCACCCCTGGAGGCGAGCAATCTGCCGGCGGCGACCGCGCCGGCGGTCACCGCGACGAGCGCGACGAGCACGGCCGCCACGTGGCACACGAGGACCACGGTGAAGGCCGGCCCCGTGGGCGTACTGACGGCCGCCGCGAGGTGCGTCATACTTCGACCCTGGCGTGGTACGGCGGTCGCGAGCGGCGCTCGCGGGCGGACAGCCGCAGACCATCGTGCAGCGATCCCCCTGCAGGGGGGTACGTTTGTGAGACAGGGCGCCCCGTTGGACGAGGCGCGAGACACGAGAGCACAGAAGAGCGCAGCACGTGGATCCAGCCGGATCGAGGTCGCAGACGAGTCAACTGAGACTCGACCCGCTCACGGGTCGCTGGGTCGTCGTCAGCACCAGACGGGCCGAGCGGCCCGACGCCTTCGTCGTCCGCTCCCCCGAGGTGGAGGCCGACACGAGCCGGCCGTGCCCCTTCTGCCCCGGCCACGAAGAGGACAGCCCGCCCGCCCTCGAGACCTACGGGCCGAGCGGCCACTGGCTCGTCCGGGTGGTGCCGAACCTCTACCCGGCGTTCTCCGGGGACGAGCCGTTCGTCGTCACCAACCGCGGCCCGGTCTTCACCCAGGCCACTGCCGGCGGGATCCACGAGGTGCTCATCCTCTCTCCCGAGCACGACGCGTCGTGGTCCATGCTGTCGAACGAGCAGACCGGCCTCGTCATGGCGGCGCTGCGCGACCGGCTCGAGGAGCACTCCCAGCACCCATCGCTGCGCTACAGCCAAGCGATCGTCAACTCCGGCCGGGAGGCGGGCGCCTCGCTCGAGCACCCCCACGGGCAGCTGCTCGGGATGTCCTTCGTCCCGCGCGAGCTCGCCGAGGAGCAGGCGCGCTTCGCCCGCTTCGCCGAGAGCTGCCTCCTCTGCACGACGATCGAGGCCGAGGAGGCCGAGGGCTACCGCGTGATCCACGCCGACGACCGCGTCGTCGTGGTGTGTCCCTTCTGGAGCGCCACGCCGTACGAGATGCTGGTCGTGCCGCGCCACCACACCCCGCATCTCTACCGCAGCGGGACCGAGGATCTCGTCTCGGTCGGGCTCGCGCTCAAGGCCTGTCTCTCGCAGCTGCGCGACCTCATCGGCGATGTCGCCTACAACCTCGTCTTCCACTCCGCCCCCTATCGGGTGAACGACCCCTTCCACTGGCACGTCCACGTCTGGCCGAAGGCGACGACCCGGGCGGGGTTCGAGATGGGCACCGGCGTCGCCATCAACATCGTCAACCCCGAGCAGGCGGCCGAGCAGCTCCGGGTCCCGGTGCCTGCCGTCTGAGGGTTCCCGCGTCTGAGGGCTCGCACCTCGGCGGTCCCGCCGCCTGATGCCCGCCGCGCCGGCTCAACCGACGAAGGGCGCGGCCACCCCGGTCAGCAGCTCGAGGTCGAGGGACTTCGGCCGTCCGACGGCCTCTTCGAGAGGTACCCGCACGATGCGGCCCGCCTGGAGCGCCACCATCTTGCCGAATGTCCCGTCGTGGACGGCCGCCACCGCCTCCACGCCGAAGCGGGTGGCGAGCACCCTGTCGTAGGCGGTGGGCGAGCCGCCGCGCTGGATGTGGCCCAGCGTCGTGTGGCGTGACTCGTATCCGGTGCGACGCTCGATCTCCGTCGCCAGCCACGCACCGATCCCGCCGAGCTGGGCGTGGCCGAACTGGTCGACCGTCCGCGACGTCGTCGCCGCCCGCGCCGACTCGAGGTCGGGGCCTTCTTCTGGCAGCGCTCCCTCCGAGACGACGACCACCGACGAGTAGCGGCCCCGCTCGTGGCGGTGGGTGATCCGCCCGCAGACCGAGGCGACGTCGAAGGGGACCTCGGGGACGAGGATCTCGTCCGCGCCTCCGGCGAGCC
The DNA here is from genome assembly GCA_036796435.1 of Acidimicrobiales bacterium. Taxonomy (GTDB): domain Bacteria; phylum Actinomycetota; class Acidimicrobiia; order Acidimicrobiales; family RAAP-2; genus JAJYVT01. The sequence continues at coordinate 41,231 of DAIRCY010000001.1, read as the reverse complement.
CCGAGTACGTCGCGATCCAGCCCACGTGGCGGCCCATCACCTCGCACACGATCACCCGGTGGTGCGACTCCGCCGTCGTCTGCAGCCGGTCGATCGCCTGGGTCGCGGTCTCCACCGCCGTGTGGAACCCGAAGGTCACCTCGGTGCCCGACAGGTCGTTGTCGATCGTCTTCGGGACGCCGACGGCGTGGACCCCGAGAGGGCCGAGGCGCTGCGCGACCCCGAGCGTGTCGTCCCCGCCGATCGCGACGAGCGCGTCGATGCCGTCCTCCGCGAGGCTCGCGATGGCGACATCGGCGCCGTCCTCGGTCGCGAACGGGTTCGTCCGCGAGCTGCCGAGCACGGTCCCGCCGCGGGTGAGCAAGTCCTGCACGCGTTTCGGGCGCAGGGGCACGCTCCGCCGCTCGAGCACGCCGCGCCACCCGTCGAGGTAGCCGACGGTCTCGTCGCCGTGCAGCCGTTCGCCGGTGATCACGACGGCGCGGATGACCGCGTTCAGGCCGGGGCAGTCGCCGCCGCCGGTGAGGACGCCGATGCGCATCTCGTCACTCTGGCATACGCCGTCAGCGCACGGCCGAAGCGGCCCACGGGTCACGCGACGCCCTGGCCAGCTCGAACAGCCTGAGCAACCGCCGGACGACCCGGCGGTCGGCGGGGACGAGGCCTCCGATGCCCGGGGTCGCGAGGTACGAGGCGACGAACGCGCGCCGGTTGCGCGCCTCCCATGCGGCGGCGAGCTCTCCCGCGCGGTTGTGGGCGGCGGCCGGTCCCCGCTCGTTGGCCGCGACGACGGCTGCGTGGTGAAGCGACCAGGTCAGGTCCGCGACGTCCGCGAGCGGGCTCCGGAACTGCGGCTCGTCGGACCCGGGGGACGCCCCGCCCGGCATGCTGTCGGCGAGCACCCAGCCGTGGTCCGTGCGCGCGGTGCGGCCGAGGTGGAAGTCCCCGTGCGTCCTGATCGTTGCGGGGTGCAGCCCGGAACGGCGGAGCGCGTCGAGAAGCTCCTCTGCCGGCGCCCCGGCCTCGGGGCCGGCGGCGGCGGCGGCGTGGGCATCGGCGACGGCGTGGGGACCGGTGGCATCGTCGGCGGCGGCGTGGGCACCGGCGTCGTGGGCATCGGCAGCGGCGGCGTGGGCATCGGCGTGGGCATCGGCGGCGAGCAGATCCGGCGCGAGCTCGTCCGCCCATGCGGCGGCGTCCCCGGCGCGCCTCCCAAACGCGCGGTCGAGCGCCATGTGCATCCGGGCGGCCATCGTGCCGAGCGCCAGAGCTTCGGGGGCGAAGTCGCCGCCGGCCACGTCGGGGGACACGCCCGAGGCGATCACGTCCCTCAGCGAGGCGAGCGCCAGCGCCCAGCCGCTCGACGCGCCGGGGACCAGCTCCTGGACGACGCCGAGGTCCCGCCCCGCCCGGCGCCAGAAGGCGACCGGCGCGGGGACGTGGTTGAAGCCCGCCTCGTCGAGGCCGGCGAGCAGGGCCGCTCCCGGATGGGCTCCCCGGAAGAGCCACGGGAACACGGTGAGCGTGCAGCGGTGGTCGAACACGAGCGACGTCGCCTCGTCGTCGTCACGGGCGATCGAGACGACGGGGGTCTTCGGACCCGGGTCCGCGGTGGCCGAGCCGGCGACGACGGCGAGGAGCAGCCGGGCGGCGTCCGCGTCGTGCAGCGCGTCCACGACGAGCCCCACACCGTCGCTGTCTTCGATGGTCCCGAGCGTGGGTTCCTCGAGGTTGCCGAGGACGCGCAGCTCGTCGCCGGGTCGCCGGATCCCGAACACCGCGTGTGCGAGCCGCCCGCCCGTCTCGGCGACCACGTCGAGCAGGCCGGGGCGCCCCGGGAGGATCACCTCGACGTCCACGACCCGCACGTCCCGTCCGATCGCCGGCCCGCGAGGGAGGTGCTGCTCACCCCACCGTTCGAGCAGCCGGTCGAGGGACGGCGGCACGGTCACGACGGGGCGACCTCGGGGGTCTCACCGCCTTCGGTGAGCTCGAACCACAAGAAGCCGTGCGGGCCGAGCGAGAGGGAGTACGGGTCCGCGCCGACCTTCGGGAACGGGACGCGCCCCAGGACCTCGACGGGACGCTTCCCCTCCCACGCCGCGAGGTCGAGGAGCGCGGGTTGGGCGAAACGGCTCAGGTTGTGCACGCAGAGCACCGCCTGGGACCGCGTCGGCGGCCCGCCGCGCTGGCCCGCCCGCGCGGGCACGGTCCTGGGCGGCAGGTCGGAGGCCGGCGTCGGGTCCGAAGGCGCCGCATCGATCGGCATCACGGCGGGCGGACCGGGGCCGTCGACGGAGTCGACCGCGATGTCGGAGACCTCGCCCCAGCGGACGAAGGCGAGGATCGACGGATTGGGGCAGTCGAGCAGCTCGAGCTTCCCGACCCCGAGGACCGGCATCGACCGGCGCTGGACGAGCATGCCGCGAAGCCAGTGGAGGAACGACCCCGGGTTGCGCATGTGGGCCTCGACGTTGACGGCGCCGTAGCCGTAGACGGGATCCATGAGCGGCGGGAGGTAGAGCTGCGCGAAGTCGGCGTTGGAGAAGCCGCCGTTGCGGTCGGGCGACCACTGCATGGGCGTGCGAACCGAGTCCCGGTCGCCGAGATAGATGTTGTCCCCCATCAGGATCTCGTCGCCGTAGTAGATCACCGGGCTCCCGGGCAGCGAGAGCAACAACGCGTAGAGGAGCTGGGCGAGCTGGCGGTCGCCGTCGAGCAGCGGAGCGAGCCGCCGCCCGATCCCCATGTGCCGCTTCATGCGCGGGTCCTTCGCGTACTCCGCGATGAGGTAGTCGCGCTCCTCGTCGGTGACCTGTTCCAGGGTCAGCTCGTCGTGGTTCCGCAAGAAGATCGCCCACTGGCACCCGTCGGGGATCTCGGGCGTCTGCGAGAGGATCTCGGTGACCGGGTAGCGATGCTCGCGCCGGACCGCCATGAACAGGCGCGGCATGAGCGGGAAGTGGAAGCAGAAGTGGCACTCGTCCCCGTTCCCGAAGTAGTCGGCCACGTCTGCCGGCCACCCGTTCGCCTCCGCAAGCAGGATCCTGCCGGGGTACTCGGCGTCCAGCTGCTTGCGGATCCGCCGGATGTAGGCATGGGTCTCAGGAAGGTGCTCGCCCGAGGTCCCGTCGCGCTGGAAGAGGTAGGGCACCGCGTCGAGCCGGAAGCCGTCGAGCCCGAGGTCGAGCCAGAACCGGACCACCTCGAGCATCGCCTCGGCGACCTCGGGGTTCTCGTAGTTCAGGTCGGGCTGGTGAGAGTAGAAGCGATGCCAGTAGTACTGCTTGCGCACGGCGTCCCAGGTCCAGTTGGAGCGCTCGACGTCGGTGAAGACGACCCGCGCCTCGGGCCACCTCTGGTCGTCGTCGTTCCAGACGTACCAGTCGGCTTTCGGGTTGGTCCGGCTGGACCGCGACTCGAGGAACCACGGGTGGACGTCGCTCGTATGGTTCATCACGAGGTCCGAGATCACCCGGATGCCGCGCCGGTGCGCGTCCTCGAGAAAGGCGACGAGGTCGCCGAGCGTCCCGTAGTCGGGGTGCACGTTGAAGAAGTCGCTCACGTCGTACCCGCCGTCGCGTAGCGGCGAGGGGTGGAACGGAAGCAGCCAGAGGCAGTCGATCCCCAGCCACTGGAGGTAGTCAAGCTTCTCGCGCAGGCCGCGCAGGTCGCCGGTGCCGTCGCCGTTGGCGTCGTAGAAGCCGCGGACGAGCACCTCGTAGAGGACGGCGTGCTGGAACCAACGGTCCGAGGGGTCGTAGGTGCGGTCGGGGGGGATGATGGCGCTCATCGGCCGCGTCCTCAGTTGCCGGCGCTGCCGCCGCGCGCGTCGAGGCCGCCGCGCGCGTCGAGGCCGGCGCGCGCGTCGAGGCCGGCTCGCGCGGCGAGCAGGTCCTCTGCCGCTCGGTAGGGGTCGAGCTCTCCCGCCGAGATCGCGCGGACGGCGTCATCGAAGGCCGCTCCCTGCGCGAGGCGCCGGACCTCCTCGTGCACACGGGCAGTGACGACGCGCCGCAGCTCCTGGGCGAGCCGGGCCTCGCGCCGGGTCTGCAGCGCGCCGGAGCGTTGCAGGTGCGCGCGGTGCTCGGCGATGGCTCTCCAGAGCTCGTCCGTGCCTTCGCCCGAGCTCGCGACCGACGTGAGCACAGGCGGGCGCCATCCGGCGTGCTCGGTGAGGTCGAGCATCTGCTGGAGGTCGCGGCGCGCCTCGTTCACGCCGGGCCGGTCCGCCTTGTTCACGACGAACAGGTCGGCGATCTCGAGCAGGCCCGCCTTGTTCGCCTGCATGGCGTCACCCCAGCCGGGGGTCACCACGACGACCGTGGTGTCGGCGGCCGACGCGACCTCCACTTCCATCTGGCCCACGCCGACGGTCTCCACGACGGCGAGGGGAAACCCGGCAGCCCCGAGGACGCGCACCGCTTCGGGGACTGCGAGCGCCAGGCCGCCGAGGTGGCCCCGGGTCGCCATCGACCGGATGAACACCGAGGGATCGGTGGCGTGCTCCTGCATGCGCACGCGGTCGCCGAGGATGGCGCCGCCGGAGAACGGCGACGAGGGATCGATGGCGAGCACCGCGACCTGGCCGACCGGTTCGGCCGGTGCCGCTGGGTCGGCGAGATCGGGCCAGCCCCCTCGGGCCACGGTGATGAGCCGGTTCGTGAGCGTCGACTTCCCCGATCCCGGCGCGCCGGTGATCCCGATGGTGTAAGGCGGCGGCGCCGCGTAGACGAGCCTGGCGACCTGGCCGCTCCGCTCTCCCCCGCGCTCGACCACCGAAAGCAGCCTGGCGAGCGCCACCCGGTCCCCCGCCCCGGCCGCGTCGAGCAATGCCGCGGGGCTCTGGTGCTCGGGGCTCAACGCCGCTCGACCCGTGCGCCGAGCGAGGTGAGGACCCCGGCGAGGTCCTCGTACCCCCGGTCGACGTGGTGGCCGTCGGAAACGACGGTCTCCCCGTCTGCGACGAGCCCCGCGAGGACGAGTGCCGCACCGGCGCGGATGTCGGTGGCGCGCACCTTCGTCCCCGAGAGCCTCGGCACGCCGCGGACGACCGCGTGGTGCCCCTCGGTCCGGACGTCTGCGCCCATGCGGCGAAGCTCGTCGATGTAGCGGAACCGGCCGGAGAACAAGTTTTCGGTCACGATCGCGACGCCGTCTGCGACGGTGAGGAGCGTGACCACGAACGGCTTGTAGTCCGTCGCCACGCCCGGATAGGGAAGGGTGGCGACGTCGACCGAGCGCAGCCCCTCGTCGCGCGTCGCGACGAGGCCTGTCGGCCGTTGCTCCACCCTGATCCCCATCGCTCCGAGCTTGCGCACGAGCATCCCCATGTGGTCGATGCGGGCGTCCTCGACGACGACCTCGCCCCCGCACAAGCCGGCGGCAGCGAGGTAGGTCGCGGCGACCACCCTGTCGGGCACCACGGCGTGGGTGGAGGGCGTGAGGGCGTCCACCCCTTCGACTTCGACGTGCGACGTGCCGGCCCCGCGGATCCGCGCGCCCATCGAGGTGAGGTATGCGGCGAGGTCGCAGACTTCGGGTTCGCGGGCCGCGTTCTCGATCACCGTGGTGCCCTTCGCGAGCACGGCCGCCATGAGGATGTTGTCGGTCGCAGTGTGGCTCGGGTACTCGAGCACCACCTGGGTCCCCACGAGACGTCGGCCCGTACCCTCCCCGTCGACGCTCCCCTCGACGTTGCCGTGGAGCGTCTCGAAACGTGCGCCCATGTTCGAGAGGCCGCCGAGGTGGAAGTCGATGGGGCGATCGCCGAAGTCGTCGCCTCCCGGCATCGACACCTTCGCCCACCCGCACCGGGTGAGCAGCGGTCCGAGCACGACGATCGACGCGCGCATCCGGTCCACGAGCTCGTACGGGGCTTCGGGCACGATCTCTGTGGCCGGCGGGGTGACGATCACGAGCTCGCCGGTGGACCGCCTCTCGACCGACGCGCCGAGCGCCCGCAGCATGTCGGCCATGATCTCGACGTCGACGATGCGCGGCACGTTCGTGAGGACGTGCTCGCCCTCTGCGAGGAGCGTCGCCGCCATCAGCTTCAGCACCGAGTTCTTGGCCCCGCCGACGCGTACCGTTCCCTGCAGGGGACCAGAGGGCCGGACCACGAAGGACGGCCCGCGGGCGCCGGGGTTTGCTGCCGGGTCGGCCGGGGATGCCGCCGGGTCGGCCGGGGATGCCGCGGGACCGGCCGGGGATGCCGCCGGGTTGGCCGGGGATGCCGCTGGACCGGCCGGGGTCGTGGCGCCGATCGGGGGGTCCCCTTCGAGCGGCGCCGTGCCACCCAGGCTGTTGCTCGGGCTCATCCGGTCCATTATGCGCACGCAGGAAGGAGTACCCGCAGCTCCCGGCCCCCGCTACCTGGGTAGCAAGGCCAGGATGGCCCGTGCACGTACCGGGACAGAGGAGTCCAGCGCCTCCCCCACTAGGGTCTCGGCCGTGGAGCGGCGTCCGCAGGCCCCCGACAGGAACCTCGCCCTCGAGCTGGTCCGCGTGACCGAGGCGGCGGCGATGGCCGCGAGCCGCTGGATGGGGAGGGGCGACAAGGAGGGCGCGGACGGCGCCGCGGTGAACGCGATGCGCATCGTGCTGCACACCGTGCGCATGGACGGCATCGTCGTGATCGGCGAGGGCGAGAAGGACAACGCCCCGATGCTCTACAACGGCGAGCACATCGGCGATGGCTCGCCCCCCGAGGTCGACATCGCCGTCGACCCGATCGACGGCACGACGCCGACCGCGCTCGGGATGGGAGGAGCGCTCTCGGTGATCGCGGTGTCCCCCCGTGGCTCCATGTTCAACCCGGGGCCGTGCTTCTACATGGAGAAGATCGCGGTGGGCCCGAGGGCAAAGGGCGCGGTCGACATCAACCGCTCCGCGACGAAGAACCTGCACGCAGTGGCCGAGGCGCTCGGCGAGTCCGTGCGCGACGTCACCGCGGTGATCCTCGACCGTCCGCGGCACGCGGACCTCATCGCCGAGGTCCGAGCCTCGGGAGCGAGGATCCGGCTCATCACCGACGGCGACGTCGCCGGCGCGATCGCGACCGGGTGGCCGGGAGCCGGCGTGGACGTCCTCCTCGGCATCGGAGGGACCCCCGAGGGCGTGCTCGCAGCGGCGGCGCTCAAGTGCATGGGCGGCGAGATCCAGGGCCGCCTGTGGCCGCGCGACGACGGAGACCGGCAAGCTGCGATCGACGCGGGGTACGACCTCGACGCGGTGCTCCGCACCGACGATCTCGTCCAGGGCGACAACTGCTTCTTCGCGGCGACCGGGATCACCGACGGCGAGCTGCTGCAAGGTGTCCGGTACCACGGGGCCGGCGCGACGACGCAGTCCCTCGTCATGCGCTCGAAGTCGGGGACCATCCGCAAGATCGACGCGAGCCACCCGCTCGCGAAGCTCGCCGAGTACAGCGCCATCCCCTTTTCGTAGTCCGCTCGCGTCGTCAACCCCGCCCTGGAGAACCGGGGCCGTGGCGTGCTGCGCCGAGCTCCGCCTCGATCCGTTGCGCGCGGGCACGAGTGGCGAGCGCGGGGCGCTCCGGGGGGGGGGGGGAGCCCCTCGGTCGGGCGGCCGTCGAGCCGTTCCACGGGGACCGAGACGGTCAATGCTGCGATGACACGGCCGCGGACGTCCCGCACGCCGACGGCGACCGAGGCGAGACCCGGCTCGCTCTCCTCGAACGACGTCGCGTAGCCGCGTTCGCGCGCCGCCTCGACCTCTCTCAACAGCGCCGTGCGCGACCCGATCGTGTGCGGGGTCCGACGGTGCAGCCGCGCCGACGGGTACAGCCGGAGCAGCTCCTCGCGCCCGAACCCGCCGAGGAGGATCTTGCCCGCCGCCGAGGTGTGCGCCGGCGCGGTCGCCCCGGTCCGCAAGCTCACCCGGATGACCTCGGTGCCCTCGACCGAGTCGACGAAGCGGATCGTCGCGCCTTCCGCGACCGCGAGGCTGACGGTCTCGCGCGTCTCGGCGGCGAGCGCGACGAGGTGGGGCCGGGCGACCCTTGCGACGTCGACGCGCTGGAGCGACGCGAGCGCGACGGCGACGAGGGCCGGTCCCGCGCTGTACCGGCGGGTTGCAGGGTCCTGCACGACGAAGCCGCTCGCCTGCATCGTCGTCAGGAGACGGTGCGCGGTCGACGGGGCGACCCCGAGTAGCTCCGCCCCTTCGCGAACCGCCAGCGACGGGTGGTCCTGGAAGGCGGCGAGCAGCGTCAGGGCGTGGTCCACGGACGCGACGAGGTACGTGCGACCCGAGGCCTGTGGACGTCCGCGGCTCGACACTCCCCCCTCCTCCCCGCGGGGCGCCCGGTCCTGCAAGCCGCCAGCCGGCTGCGTGGCCGGGATCCGCCTTGAGCGTTCTCTACCACAGGTCGGTGGCGAAATCTGCTGCCGGCGCTCCTACGAAGACTCCCGGTAGCCTTGGGCGTCCCTGACAACGGAGGAACTATGGCGTTCGACGTCGCCAAGACGCTGCAGCAACGGCACGGCGAGAACTTCACGCTGCACAACGACTACCTGAACCCGCAGCTGGCGCGGGTGCTCAAGACCCTCGGTTTCGACCGTTACTACGTAAAAGGCGAAGGGTGCTACCTCTACGACGACAAGGGGGACCGCTACCTCGACCTGCTCGCAGGCTTCGGCGTCTACGCGCTCGGGCGTGGCCACCCTGCGGTGAAGAATGCGCTCCACGAGGCCATCGACCTGGACCTCCCGAACATGGTGCAACTCGACTGTGCGCTCCTGCCCGGCCTGCTCGCCGAAGCCCTGGTCGCCAGGGCCCACGAAGGGATCCGGCGGGTGTACTTCTGCAACTCGGGCACCGAGGCGACCGAGGCGGCGATCAAGTTCGCCCGACGTGCGACGCGGCGTCCACGCGTCCTGTTCTGCGACCACGCCTTCCACGGCCTCACGACCGGGTCTCTCGCGCTGAACGGCGGAAAGGAGTTCAAGGAGGGGTTCGGGCCGCTCCTTCCCGGGGCCGCCCAGGTCACGTTTGGCGACGCCGAGGCCCTCGAGGCGGAGCTGCGCGCGGGCGACGTGGCTGCCTTCGTCGTCGAGCCGATCCAGGGCAAGGGCGTGAACGTCGCGTCGGACGAGTACTGGCACGCGGTCCAGCGCCTGTGCCGCAAGCACGGGACGCTCCTCGTGGCCGACGAGGTGCAGGTCGGGATGGGCAGGACGGGACGCTTCTTCGCCTACGAGCACTACGGCCTCGAGCCGGACATCGTGACGTTGTCCAAGGCGCTGTCGGGCGGCTACGTGCCGGTCGGCGCCGTGCTCTGCACCGAGAAGGTGTACATGAGCGTCTACAGCTCGCTCGAGCGCGCCATGGTCCACTCGACGACCTTCGGAAGGAACCAGCTCGCCATGGTGGCGGGACTGGCGACCCTCGGCGTCTTCGACGACGAGCAGATCGTGGAGCGGGCCCGGGCGACCGGCGAGGCGTTCGAAGCCGCGCTGGCCCCGCTCGTCGAGCGTTACGAGATGCTCCACGCCGTGCGCGGAAAGGGGCTGATGATCGGGCTCGTCTTCGGAAAGCCCGAGTCCCGCGGTTTGCGCATGCGCTGGAACGCACTGGAGGCCGTGCGCACCGCGCTCTTCTCCCAGATGGTGGTCGTGCCGCTGTTCCACCGCCACCGGATCCTCACCCAGGTGGCCGCAGACAACATGAACGTGATCAAGCTCCTTCCTCCGCTCGTCGCGGGCGAGGAGGAAGTCGACTACTTCGTCGCCGCCCTCGACGACGTGCTGCGCGACGCGCACCACGGCTCGGGGCTCCTCATGGAGTTCGGCACGACGATGGCAAAGAGCGCGCTCCGGCGGGGAGGGGCCAAGGCCGTGATGGCGCCGGCGTGAGGCCGCCGGCCGGTCGCGCCGGTCGCGCCGGTCGCGCCGGTCGCCCTGCCCCGAGCACCGCGGTGTCGAAGACGGCGGTGTCGAAGACGGCGGTGCCGAAGACGGTGGTGTCGATCGGCTCCGGCGACCGCGTGGCGGTAACGGGCGCGGCAGGGTTCATCGGCTCCGCGATCACGCGTCTCCTGCTCGAGCGCGGGGCCTCGGTGGTCGCGGTTGCCGAGCCGGTGGGCGACCGGCGCAACCTCTCGGGTCTCGACGTCGAGGTGCGACCGGCGGACATCCGCGACCCCGACGCCGCTCGCCGAGCGCTCGCAGGCTGCCGCTTCGTCTTCCACGCGGCGGCGGTCTACGGGTTCTGGGCGAAGGATCCCAGGATCTTCTACGACGTGAACGTGGACGGCACGTGCAACGTGCTCGCCGCGGCCGCCGCCGAAGGGGTCGAGCGGCTCGTCTACACGAGCACGGTGGGGACCCTCGGTCTCGACGGGGCGGACGACGGCGTGCCGGCCACCGAGGACTCGGCTGCGGACATCTCGCACCTCTTCGGCCACTACAAGCGGTCCAAGTACGTCGCAGAGCACGAGGTCCTCCGTGCGGCGGCGCAGGGCGCGCCGGTGGTCCTTGTTCTCCCCACCTTCCCTTTGGGTCCCCGCGATCACCGCCCGACGCCGACGGGCAAGGTCGTCGTGGACTTCTTGAACGGGAGGATCCCCGGCTACGTCGACACGGCGATGAACGTCGCGCACGTCGACGACCTGGCCGCCGGGCACCTCCTCGCGCTCGAGCGGGGGACGGTCGGCCGGAGCTACATCCTCGGCGGCGAGAACCTCTCAATGCGCGACCTCCTCGAGATGCTCGCGGCGACGACCGGCCTCCCGCCGGTGACCATGCGGTTTCCGAAGGTGCTCGCACTGGCGGCCGGCGTGGTCTCCGAGGCGGTCGAGGGCGGCCTCCTCGGGCGTCACCCCTCGGTGCCCCTGGAGGCGGCGCGGATGTCGACGACCACGATGATCTTCGACGACTCCCGGGCACGCACGGAGCTCGGCTACACGTCGCGCCCGGCGCGCGAAGCCGTGGCGGACTCCGTCAGCTGGTTCGTCGACCACGGCTACGTGACGACGGCGCGCCGCGCCCGCCTCGTGCTCGGCTGACCGCCGACGCCTCGGCACGCCCAAGGGTCCGAGGGGTCACAGGAGGCCAGGGGAGGGCCCCGGGGCCGAGGGGCCAGGGGATCCGAGGGGTCCGAGGGGTCCGACACCGCCAGGCTCGGTACACTCTGCAGCGTCCGTCGCCGTCACCGTGTGAGGAGCCGTGAGCACGTTCTCGCCTCCAGAGGTCGACACCCGCCAGCAGGTGGACGACGACGTCGCCGGCAAGGTCCGTGAGCTCTTCGACCAGGACTTCGCGGTCATCATCATGGACAGCGACTTCACGACCTTCGACGAGGTCGAGCGCGCCTGCATCGCGCTGTTCGGCTACACGCGACCCGAGGCGGAGGCGCTGTCGATGCGGGTCCACACCGCCGGCGAGGCGCTCGCCACGGTGCTGCCCGAACAAGAGGCCCGCCAGTCGGTCCGGAAGCTCCGGCAGAGGAACGTGCTCGCCCGCGTCGAGAAGGTGTGACAAGGAGGACCCATGCGCATCGCCGACATCCTCGAGCACAAGGGCAGCACGGTCGCCACGGTGGACGGCGCAGCGACGGTGGCTGAGGTGATCGCGGAGCTGGCCCGTCACGACATCGGCGCGCTCGTCGTCTCCGCGGACGGGGCGCACATCGACGGCATCGTCTCGGAGCGCGACGTCGTCCGGCGGCTCGACCGGGACGGCCGGGCCCTCCTCGACAAGCCGGTACGGGAGATCATGTCCTCTCCAGTCCACACCGTCGACCCCGACGAAGAGGTCGCGTCGATGATGGCGACGATGACCAACGAGCGGATCCGTCACCTCCCGGTCACCCGTGACGGGGCCCTGGTCGGGATCGTGAGCATCGGGGATGTGGTCAAGCACACCATCGAGCAGCTCCAGCTCGACCGCAAGCTGCTCGAGGAGTACATCACCGCTCGCTGACCGCATGTTCGTGGGACCCGGGGCAACGAACGGCCCCGGCGTCGCGCCGGGGCCGTTCGTGCTCGCGGACCTCGCGAGCGACATGATGCCGATGCCGGATCAGGCCGGGATCGACTCCCGCTCGCGCTGGGTCGAGACCTCGATGCGCCGCGGCTTCGCGTGCGCCGCCACGGGGATGGTGACCGTCAGCACCCCGGACTCGTAGCTCGCCTGGATGCGCTCCACGTCGAGGTTGTCCCCGAGGAACATCTGGCGAGAGAACGAGCCGTACGGACGCTCCGCCACGAGCGTCTCGACGCCTTCGCTCGTCGCCGGCGCGGGCCGCTCGGCCTTCACGGTGAGCACGTTGTCCTCGACGGTGAGGTCGATTGCGTCGCCCGAGACGCCGGGCACGTCGACCTGCACGAGGAAGACGTCGCCCTTGCGGAAGGCGTCCATCGGCATGGACAGGGCGGTCGACCTCGACCTCCCGTCACCCCACAGCTGCTGCGCGAGCCGA
>DAIRCY010000001.1:0-28777 GCA_036796435.1 Acidimicrobiales bacterium | reverse complement strand
CCCCCCCGCCCCCCCCCCCCCCCCCGTCTGCTGGGCCAGCCGGTCCAGCTCCCGGAACGGGTCGCTTCTAACGAGAGCCATGACCAACACCTCCTGCGGTTCCCAGTTCCACTCCCGGGGAGCGCCCGGGGCGGAAATTCTCCACCTCGCTAGCGGCTCCATTTTAGCACTCTCGACCCGAGAGTGCTAATGGCCGGGCGAGAGGCGGGCCGCCGGTGGCCCCCCGAGCCCCCGCGCGACGGAACCCGCGCCCTGAGGCGCGGGTTCCGTCTCGAACCGCGTCGGCTTCAGCTTCAGCGCGATGGCCCCTTATTGGCCGACGCGCGAGCCGGGCATGCCGCCCGGGTACTCGATCGGCCGAGCGATGACCCGGCCGGGGATGTTCGACCGCTTGTTCCACTCCAAGAGCGGGAGGATCGCCCGCCCGTAGGTGTCGGAGAACATGAGGGCCGCCCCGGTCCAGATCGCGGCGCCCACCGAGGCCACGAGCACCCAGCCCGCGACCACGACGGTTGTGTGCGAGCCGCTCAGGTACCCGCCGGCCAGGACGCCCGAGCCACCGGACAGAAGTCCGAGCGTGGCGAAGAGGCCCACGTTCTTCGCAAGCGCGGCAAGGGCGCAGATCCCGGTGAGCAGGCAGAGCATCACGAACCACATCCCGACGCCGACGAGGTGTGTCGTCCCGGCCCCGGGCGGCAACGTGAGCGCCTTCGAACCGATCATGAGCCAGAGGATGCCGTAGGCGATCCAGAAGGAGCCCCACATCGTGTGCGCGACGGTCGCGATCGTGTCACGGGCCTTGTAGGACCACATGCCGGCGAGGAACTGGCCGATCCCGCCGAAGGCAAGGCAGAACGGCGCGAAGTACATCGCTGTCGCCGACTTGCCGTACCAGCCGGCGAGGTGCCCCGCCACGAGGAGCGTCGCAGCGGAGAACGCGAACAGCCCCATCGCCGAAGGGGAGGCCGTCGGCGTGATCACGAGACGGCTCCGGTCGTACCAGTGCTGGTACTCCCGTTCCTCCTCGCTCCTCCCGTCCTGCTCGTAGGGCTCTCGAGGCCTCGCTGTCGGATTGATATTGCTTACCGTTGACATTTCACCGCCTCTTTTTCGTCGTCCATCCGTGGTGACGACATTTCATTTACCCAAACAGTTCGAGACATTCACGATCGGGCCGAGGATTTCGCTGCTCGGGACGAGAAGAGGCGCCCTCGTGCGACGGGTCGCAAGGCTCGGCGACGCCGGCGACCGCCGCCGATACATGGTCACCGCCGTGTGAGGGAAAGCACAGTCCGGGTCGCAGCACGCGGGCCGAACGACGAGAGGGACGAGACGGACGAGAGATGGGCGAATGACCAACGAGACGAACGGCACGAACACGAATGGCACGAGCGGCACGAACGAGAGGGAGGCGACGGGCATGGACGCCAGCAGGGGCAGGCGGGTCGCGGTGGTGACGGGCGCGAGCGCCGGGGTCGGGCGCGCCGTCGCCGTCGAGCTCGCCCGCACGGGGTTCGACGTCGGCCTGCTCGCCCGGGGCCACGCCGGGCTGGACGCGGCCGTGCGCGACGTCGCTGCCGCGGGGGCGCGCGGCGTTGCCGTCCCCACTGACGTGTCGAAGTTCGACGAGGTGCGGGCCGCCGCCGAGCGGATCGAGTCCGAGCTCGGACCGATCGACCTGTGGGTGAACGACGCGATGACGACGATCTTCGCCCCGATCTGGGACGTCCAGCCCGACGACTTCCGGCGCGCGGTGGAGGTGACCTTCCTCGGCCAGGTGTGGGGCACCCAGGTCGCGCTGGAGAGGATGAAGCCGCGGGACAGCGGCACGATCCTGAATGTCGGGTCCGCCCTCGCCTTCGTGGGCATCCCCCTGCAATCGGCCTACTGCTCCTCGAAGTTCGCGTGCCGCGGCTTCTTCGAGTCGGTGCGCGCCGAGCTCGCGCACGAGAAGAGCAACGTGCAGGTGTCGATGGTGCACCTGCCGGGCGTGAACACGACGCAGTTCAATTGGTGCAAGAGCGTCTTCAAGACGCACCCCCAGCCGGTGCCGCCGATCTACCAGCCCGAGGTGGCCGCCCGCGCCATCGTCCAGGTCGCGCTCGACGGCCGCCGCTCCAAGGTGCTCGGGGTGTGGAACCGGCTCCTCGTCGTGCTCGCCAGCCTCTTCCCGGCGCTCGCGACGCAGTACGCCGCGGTGGGTGCGTGGGACAGCCAGCTCACCGACCAGCCCGTGCCGCCCGACCGGCCCGCCAACTTGTGGGAGCCGGTCGACGAGCACGAGGACAAGGGCGCCCACGGAATCTTCGACCGCGCCGCCCACGGCATGCTGAGCCCCCAGTTCATCGAGTCGCTCCCCCAGACCGTGAAGCAGTTCGGAGTCGCCGTCGCGCGGACGGCCCGCGAAAAGGCCGACCACAAGGTGATGTCGGGGAGGTGACCGCCACGCACGCGCCCGAGCAGCCGCCGGAGCGTCAGGACGGCTTCGCGCCCATCGAGTCGTACGCAGCCATCGGGGACGGCCGGACGGTCGCCCTCGTCGCCAAGGACGGGAGGATCGACTGGTGGCCGCTCCCCTCGGTCGAGGCGCCCCCGGTCTTCGCGGCGATCGTGGCCGGCGAGGAGGGCGGCGTCCTCTCGCTCGCTCCCGCCGAGGACGGCTACTCGGTGGCGCGCGGCTACGTGGAGGGGACGAACGTCCTCGAGACGACGTACGTCACCTCCTCGGGATCGGTGAAGGTCCGCGACTCGCTCGACTGCAGCGTCACCGGCGAGCTGCCCTGGGTGGAGCTCGCCCGCGTGGTCGAAGGGGTGGAGGGCGAGGTCGCGATGGCGTGGCAGGTCACCCCGGGCAACCGGTTCGCGACCGCACGGCCGTGGACGACTAGGACGGCCGAGGGGGTGCCGGTCCTGCACGTCGCCGACCAGACGCTCGGGGTCGTGGGGACAGCGGTGGGCGACGTCGTCGTCGAGTCCGCCCACGTCAGCGGCGCCTTCGTCACCGCCCCGGGCAGCCGGCACCTTCTCGGCGTGGTCGCCACGGACGCAGAACCCCTCTTTCTTCCTGCAGCCGGGCGAATCGCAAAGAGGGCGGGCGAGACCGTCCAGTGGTGGCAGGCCTGGGACCGCAGGATCCAGTACGACGGGCCCTGGCGCGACCTCGTCCAGCGGAGCGCCCTCGTCCTGAAGCTCCTCACGTACGGGAAGACCGGCGCCATCCTCGCCGCCGCGACCACCTCGCTGCCCGAGATCCTCGGCGGGGAGAAGAACTACGACTACCGGTTCGCCTGGGTCCGGGACACGGCGTTCGCGATCGGGGCCGTCCGCAGATTGGACATCGAAGAGGAGGTGCACGCGTCGCTCTCGTGGCTGCTCGAGACCGTCCGCCGCTCGGCGCCCGACCTCCACGTCTTCTACACGCTCGACGGCGAGGTCCCCGACACGGAGAACGACGTGCCGGTCAGCGGGTACCGCGGGAGCAGGCCGGTGCAGTCGGGCAACGCCGCGGAGTCCCAGACCCAGCTCGAGAGCTTCGGCGCCCTGTTCGACCCGGTGTGGGAGTACGTGCGAGACGGCAACCAGCTGGACCAGCAGAGCGGCTCGATGCTGGCGGCGTGCGCGGACCGGGTGTGCGACATCTGGACGCATCCCGATGCGGGGCTCTGGGAGCTCACAGACACCCGGCACTACACGTCGTCGAAGGTCGGCTGCTGGACGGCGCTCGACCGTGCCGTCCGCCTCGCGGGGGCGGGCCAGATCTCGAGCAGACACCTCTCGCGCTGGGAAGCCGAACGCGACGCCGTCTCGTCGTGGATCCGCGAGCACTGCTGGTCCGAGACGAAGCAGGCGTTCACCTTCTACGCGGGCACCGACGATCTGGACGCCGCTGTCCTCCTCTCCGCCCGCATCGGCTTCGACCGGGGGGAGCGCATGCGCTCGACCATCGACGCGCTGCGCAAGGAGCTCGGCCGGGGCCCGCTCCTGTACCGCTACACGCAGATGGTCGACAAGGAAGGCGCCTTCCTCGCGTGCTCGTTCTGGATGGTGGAGGCCCTCGCCCTCACCGGCCAGGTCGACGAGGCCGTCCGTCTCATGGACGAGCTGTGCGAGCTGGCGAACGACGTCGGCCTCTACTCCGAGGAGATGGACCCCGCGACCCACGCGATGCTCGGCAACTTCCCCCAGGCCCTCACCCATCTCGCACTCGTGAACGCCGCCGCCGTCGTCCACGAGTGCGCCGGTGAACGGGGACGCGGGCGCCAAGGCAGCTGACGTCTCCGCCGAGCAGCGCAGCGGGAGCAGGCCCGGCGGAGCGACGCCTACGCCACGCGGTACGGCTCGAGGTCGGCCTCCTTGAGCTGGAGGCCGAGCCCGGGAAGGCTGCGATCGGGGCGTAGCGATCCTCCCTCGGGGTCGAGGGTCCCGTCGAAGGCCATCGCCTCGATGCGCACGTGGTCGTGGAAGTACTCGAGGTGCCGGAGGTGGACCGCTGCACAGCAGGCGTGCGCGGCGACCGCCGGCGCGCAGTGGGCGGAGAGGTCGATCTGGAAGGCGTCGCACATGGCGCTCACCCGCTGGAAGGCGGTGAAGCCCCCGCAGCGGGTGACGTCCGCCTGCAGGCAGTCCACGCACCCGCCCGTCAACAGGTCACGGAACTGCGACAGGAGGTAGCCGTACTCTCCCGCGGCGATGTCGAGACGGCCCGGTCCCCGGTCACGGAGCAGCCGCAGTCCCTCGAGGTCCTCGGACGAGACCGGCTCTTCGAACCAGCGGACGTCCCACTCGTCGTGGAAGCGGGCCGCCCAGTAGAGGGCGGCCTTCCGGGTGAGGGCGCCGTTGGCGTCGCAGAAGAGCTCCACCTCTTCCCCGACCACCTTGCGCACCGCGTCCAGGCGCCCGGGGTCGTCTTCGGGGCGGCGCGAGGTCTTGATCTTCACGCGCGGCAGGCCCGCGTCCATCCACCCCTCCGCCTGTGCGGCCAGCTGCTGGTGCGTGTAGGAGGTGAACCCGCCGCTCCCGTAGACGGGGACCTCGTCGCGGGCGGCGCCGAGGAGGTCGACGACCGGGATGCCGAGGAGCCGCGCCTTGAGGTCCCACATCGCGACGTCGAGCGCGGAGATCGCCATCATGGCCATGCCCGGGCGTCCCGCGTTGCGGACGGCCGCGCCCATCGCCTCCCACGCCGCCGCGGTGTCGGACACTCCCCGGCCACGGAGCACGTCGGCGAGCTTCCCGGTGACCACGCCCGTCAGCGCAGCGGGGCCGTAGGTGTAGCCGAGCCCCGCCCGCCCCCCCGCCTCCACCTGGGCCACCACGAGGGTCGTCGAGTCCCAGTCGGCGGTCCCGTCCTGTTCGGGGAGGTCGGTCGGGATCGTGTACGCCCGGGCGTGCACCCCCTCGATCGCTGGAAAGTCCATCGCGGCCCTCGTATCCATCGCGCCGTGGAGCCAAACCGAGGTGGTGCGCTGGACGCGCCCGGGCCGGCCGCCAGGCTCGCCGCCGGCGGCGCCGTTTGGCCTGGTCCGGCGCGGGTAGGCAACGACGGTAGTCGTCGTCCCCGACGTCGTCGTCCCCCACGTCGTCGTCCCCCACGTCATCGTCCCGAGTCCGACCCGAGGCTGACATGAGCGAGGCTTCACCGACCGCAGGCGCCGAGAACCCGCGCCGGCGCCAGGAGAGGCGGGCGGCTGCCGTCCGCCTCGGCTCCTTCCTCGTCTGGTGGGTGCTGCTCATGTCGCTGTGGGTCTGGATCGACGACTCGATCGCCCTCCCAGAGCTCCTCGTCGGCGCCGGGGTCGCGGTGATGGGGGCGCTGTTCGTCGAGCTCCTCCAGCACCAGGCGGCCTCGGAGATCCGCATCCGCGTCGAGTGGCTCGCCCGGGCGCGCTCGATCCCGTTCCAGGTGGCCCGCGACCTCGTCGTGGTGTTCGGCGCGCTCTTCCGCAAGGTGGCGTGGGGTGTCGATCCGCCGAGCTCGCTCGAGGAGCTCTCCGTGCGGGCGGGCGGGGACTCGGCTGCGACAGCCACCCGCCGGACCTTGCTCGTGATGGGGACGTCGGTCGCGCCAAACACCTTCGCGCTCGGGGTCGATCAGGAGCGCGGCACCATGATCGTGCACCGGCTCGTGTCGTCGAGAGCCCGGAGCCGGCCGTGAGCAGCTTCGTCGTCGCGGCGGCGGCGCTGCTCGTGTGCATGGTCCCGATCGGGGTCACCGCCGCACGGGGGGACACGATGGAGTCGGTCGTCGCCTACCAGGCGGGGAGCTCGATCCTCCTCATGGTGCTCCTCCTCCTCCCGGAGGCCTTCCACCGCAACAGCCTTTTCGAGTTCCCCGTCCTCGTCGCCGTCCTTCTGCTCGGGGGAGGCCTCGTCTTCGTCCGGATGGCGGAGCGCCACCTGTGAGCTGGCAGTCGATCCTCGCCGACGTGCTGCTCGGCGCCGCGGTCCTCGTCGTCGCCGCGTCGTCGGTCGGCATCCTCGTCATGCGCGACGCGTACCAGAAGCTCCACTTCGTGACGCCCGTCTCCTTCGTGGCCCCGTTGCTCGTCGCGGGCGCGATCACCCTGCGGGCGGGATGGAGCGAGCCGACGGGCCAGTCCTGGCTCGCGGTCGGGATCGTCTGTGTCGCCGCACCCCTCCTCAGCCACGCGACCGTGCGAGCCACGAGGGTGCGCGCCCGCGGGGACTGGCGCGACCCCGAGGGGGTCTTCCCGGCCGAGAAACGATCGTGATCCTGGCGCTCCACACCGTGACCCGGCCGCCTGCGCCGGAATGGGCCATGACGCTTCTCGAGGTCGTGCTGCTGAGCCTCGTCGCGGCCGGCGCGGCGGTCGTCGTGACGGCGCGGCACCAAGTGCGCCAGGTGGTCCTCCTCAGCCTGTACGGCGCGGTGCTGACGCTGCTCTTCTTCACCCTGCAGGCGCCCGACGTCGCGCTGTCCGAGCTGTCGGTCGGGACGGTGATCCTGCCGCTGCTCCTCCTGCTCGGACTGGCCAAGGTGAGGTCCACGGCGAAGGGCAAAGAAAGATGAGCCCGTCGGCGCGACGTGCGGTCTTCTTCGTCGGTGTCGCCGGAATGCTGGCCTTCTACCTGTGGGGCCTCGCAGGACTGCCGGCCTTCGGCCACTACCGGGGCCCGTACGGCTACCTGATCGACCGCATCACGATCCACCAGACGCACGCCACCGGTGTCGTGTCGGCGGTGAACTTCTTCTACCGCGGCTTCGACACGTTGGGAGAGGAGTTCATCCTCTTCATCGCGGTGATCGGGGTGGCGACCGTACTCCGCGCGCTTCGCGACGAGACGAAGGACGAGGGCGGTCAGGGCGGCGACAAGGCGAGAGGTCGTGCCGTCTCGCCGACCAGCGACGCGGTGCGGATCTCGGCGCTCGTCTACACCGGCCCCGTCCTCGTGATCGGGTGGTTCCTGACCACGCACGCCCAGACCAGTCCGTCGGGAGGCTTCCAGGGAGGAGTCGTGATGGCGTCGGCGGTCGCCCTCGTCTACCTCGCCGGGCAGTACATCGTCCTCGAGCGGTTGAGCCCGGTGGAGCTCACCGAGACGGTCGAGGCACTCGGGGCGGGGGGCTTCGTGCTCGTGGGCGTCGGCGTCCTCGCCGCAGGCGCCGCCTATCTCGCCGACATCCTGCCGCTCGGCTCTCCGGCGGGCGCGGTCGACGCCTCGGGGACGATCGCGCTCATCAGCTTCCTCGTCGGCGTCGAGGTGGTCGCTGCCTTCGTGCTGGTCGTGAACGAGTTCCTCGAGCAGACCATCGTGATCCGGAGCAGGTCGTGAGCTTCTTCCCCTATGTCGTCGCGGCGTGGGTGGCCGGCTGCGGCCTCTACGGCATCGTCACGAGCCGCCACCTCGTCCACCAGATCATCTCGCTGATCGTGCTGCAGTCCTCGACGTACGTCCTGTTCATGGCCGTCGGGTTCCGCCTCGGCGGGGTGGCGCCCTACTTCGCGGACATCCCGCGGGGCACCCTCACCGTCGACCCCGTCGTCCAGGCGCTGGCGCTCACGGACGTCGTCGTCGAGGCCGCGGTGACCGCGCTGCTCCTCGCCTTCGCCATCCAGGCCCACAAGCGCTTCGGCTCGGTCGACCCACAAGAGCTCCGGCAGCTGCGCGACTGACCCCGATGGATCCGCTCCTGCCGCTCGCGGTGGCGGTGCCCCTCGGAATGGCGGCCACCCTCTCCGCTCTCAGCCCCGTGCTGAAGTCGCGGCGGGCCCTCCTCGACGGTCTCACCGTCGCGGCCGCGGCCGCGGTGACGATCTTGCTCTTCGTCGTCACCGCGCGAGCCGTGAGCGGCCAGGAGGTCTACTGGTTCGCGGGGATCCACCCTCGCCGGGGGGTCGCGCTCGGGATCGACTTCGCGGTCGGCGGCATCAACGGAGGGCTCGCGTGCATGACGTCGCTGCTCGTCGTGGCCGCCATGGTCTTCTCGTGGCGGTACTTCGACAGCACGTCGACCTGGTTCCACACTCTCATGCTCGTCTTCCTCGCCGGCATGGTCGGCTTCTCGCTCACCGGCGACGTCTTCGACCTCTTCGTCTGGTTCGAGGTGATGGGCGTGGCCGCGTACGGCCTCACCGCGTACCGGGCCGAAGAGCGCGGCCCGCTGCAGGGTGCACTCAACTTCGCGATCACCAACAGCGTCGCCGCGTACCTCTCGTTGTCGGGGATCGCCGTCCTCTACGCCCACACCGGCGCCCTGAACATGGCCCAGATCGGCGCGGCGCTCAGCCGGCACCCTCCGAGCGGGGTGGTGGTCGTGGCGTTCCTCCTCGTGATCACCGGCCTGCTCACGAAAGGGTCGATCGTCCCCTTCCACTTCTGGCTGGCGGACGCCCACGCCGTCGCGCCCACCCCGGTGTGCGTCCTCTTCTCGGGGGTGATGGTCGAGCTCGGCCTCTACGGCGTGGCGCGCGTCTACTGGTCGATCTTTGCCGGGGCGCTAGGCCACCGGGGAGCCGTCACCTCTCTCTTCTTGGCCCTCGGCACCCTGACCGCGATCGTGGGCGCCGTCTACTGCTACCGCCAGCGCCACGTGAAGCGGCTGCTCGCGTTCTCGACGATCAGCCACGTGGGCCTCTTCCTGATCGGCTTCGCCCTTCTCACGCCGCTCGGCCTCGCGGGCGCCGCCGTCTACGTCATCGGTCACGGGTTCGTGAAGGCGGCGCTCTTCCTGTGCGCCGGCGTGGTGCTCCACCGGCTGCACTCGGTCGACGAGACCGGCCTCCATGGGAAGGGTCGCAAGCTGCGCGTGACGGGCGTCGTCTTCCTTCTCGCTGCGCTCGGGCTCGCGGGTCTCCCACCGTTCGGGACCTTCCTCGGCGCCGGATGGATCGGCGACAGCGCATCCCTCGCGGGCGACCCGTGGGTGACCGCCGTCGTGATGGTCGCGTCCATCGTCGTCGGCGGCGCGGTGCTGCGGGTCGCCGGCGGCGTCTTCTACGGCTTGGGCGACCCCCCGCCCCAGGACACGCGTCTCGAGCGGGGGGCCGAGGAGGAGACGGGCGAGACGGAGGGGGGAAGGGGGAAGGTCCCGGTGACCATGCTCGTGCCGGCTGTCTTCCTCGTCGGCCTTGCGCTCTCGCTCGGCGTGCTGCCCGGGCTCGGTGACGTCGTCCAGCGCGCCGCCCTCCAGTTCCAGGACCAGGCCGGCTACGTCGCCACCGTCCTGCACGGCTCCGCCGGGGTCCACCTGGCGAAGCCGGCGGCTCCCGGCAGCACGGGAGTCACCCTCCTCAGCGTGGCGAGCGCCCTCGGGACCGTCGCGGGGAGCATCGCGCTCGCCCTCGGATCTCTCTACCGGCGGCGGCTCACGGCGTGGCGGCTGCCGGACGCGTGGGCGACCAGGGTGGTGGGCCTGCTCGACGGGTTCCAGAGCGGGGTGGTGAACGACTACGTCACCTGGCTCGTGCTCGGCGTCGCGTGCATCGGCGGCGTGCTCGCGTTCACCGTCCGTTAGCGAGCACGACGTCGGGTTCGAAGATGCGCGCCCGGACGCTCGTGCCTGCGCCGTGCGGGGCGATCTCGACCAGGTCCGCCAGCTGCCGGACGATCCACAGCCCCCGCCCCCCGGTCCGGTCGGCCGCCGGTCGGCGGTAACCGGCCAGGACGTCGTCCAGGCCCGGCCCGTCGTCGTCGACCTGGACACCCACCTCGCCGCCGCTCCGCCAGCACGACACGCCGACCGCCTGCGCGCCTACCTGCCACGCGTTGGTGACGAGCTCGGTCACGACGACGGCGAGGTCCTCCACGGCCCGCGCCGGTGGCTGCGAGCCGTCGCCGCCGGACGTTCCGAGGAGCACACGGCGGACGAGCGATCGGGCTTCGGCAGGTGACGGACGGCCGACGATCCCGGTCGCCGCTTCCGGCAGCGGCGCAAGCGACCGCGGAGGCGCCAGGAACTGGAGGGAGGACTGGTGGCGCTCGTTCGCCACGACGGGGTCGACGCCCAGGAACGGATGGGTCCACGCGACCCGATCGGTGACGGCTTCGGGCACCGTCGAGGCGTCGTAGGTGCACACCATCGTCGCCGCGGTGTCGCAGAGCGCGTCGTTCATCACGGCGTCCAACCGCTCCCACTCGGCGACGAGCTCGGGCGGCCCGGGCGGGAAGGCGCACTCCCCGACGAAGCGGAGCCGGCCGCAGCCGTGCCGTTCCTCGCCCTCCAAGAGCTCCTGCACCGCGCGGAGCCGGCGGCCCGGATGCGGCGCCCACTGATACGTGTCGCTCCAGCGGACACGGTCGGAGTCCGCCCCGAGCGCGGCGCGAAGGGCGCGCAGGCGCTCGGGGGCGAGGTTCACGAAGACCCGGTCGCGCCGCGCCATCCAGCCGCACACCACGGGCACGAGGAGCTCGATCAGCTCCCCCGTCGAG
Organism: Acidimicrobiales bacterium; assembly: GCA_036796435.1. Lineage (GTDB taxonomy): Bacteria > Actinomycetota > Acidimicrobiia > Acidimicrobiales > RAAP-2 > JAJYVT01. The sequence continues at coordinate 17,887 of DAIRCY010000001.1, read as the reverse complement.
CGGTGGAGCAGCGCGGTGTGGACGAATCCGGCCGGGTCGGGCCCGCACGTGCTCCGCAATGCAACCCTCCCTGCCCATCCCTTCAGCCCAGTCACCCCTTCGGAGGTGGAAGCAAAAGTAGTGGCACGCTCGCCGCTCCGCCATGACCGGCCGCCGCGACCGGCCGCCACGAGCGGCACCGAGACGGCGGTATGTTCCGGCGGGTGATCGCCCCTCCCGAGCTCGCCTGGCTCGACGAAGACGTCTCCCACGACGGGGTCCGACAGCGCCGGTTCGACGTGACGCGCGACGGCGGCCGGATCCCCGGGCTCCTCTGGACCCCCGAGGGGGCACAGCTCCCACTGCCGCTCGTCTTGCTCGGCCACGGCGGGTCGGGCTCGAAGCGCCAGGACTACGTCCGAGCCATGGCGAGGCGGCTCTGTCGCGAACACGGCGTGGCCGCAGCCGCCATAGACGGGCCGGTCCACGGGGACCGGAGGAGCGCGCCCGCTGCAGCCTCGTCGCTCGTGCTCGCCGAGTTTGCGCAGCTCTGGGCGTACCAGGGCGACTCCATGACCGACGGGATGGTCGCGGACGTGCGCGCCACCCTCGACGCGCTCGAGGCGCTCCCCGAGGTCGACGGCAGTGCCCTCGGCTGGTGGGGGGTGTCGATGGGGACGATCATCGGGATCCCCGCCGTCGCCGCCGAGCCCCGCTTCCGCGCGGCCGTCCTCGGGCTCATGGGGTTGACCGGCCCCACGAGGGAGCGGATCGCCATCGACGCGCCGAGCGTGCGCTGCCCGGCCCTCTTCCTCGTCCAGTGGGATGACGCCCTCTTCCCGCACGACGCCGCCGTCGCGCTGTGGGAGCGGCTGGGCGCGACCGACAAGCGGCTCCACGCGTATCCGGGCGACCACGGTGACCTGCCGGCCGAGGCGTTCGAAGCAAGCGCCCGCTTCCTGGCACGGCAGCTGGCACCGGGACCCTGATGGACGGGGCCGAGCAGCGGCCCTCGCTCAGGCGCACAGGTGGACGACCCGGCGGCCCGGGACCCGCGTCGTCGAAAGCCCCTCCCGCTCGCACGCGGCGGCGAAGACGCGCGCGTCGTGGGGGGCGCACGCGCACGGGTCGTTGTTGAAGTACGCGTAGACGTCGCCGCCGTCGGGCCACGACTCTGCGATGCGGGCCGCCCACGTGGCGAGCACGCGCCGGCCGTAGCACGGGCGCGGTGCGGCAACGCCTTCGTGGAAGCGGAAGTAGCCCCAGTCGGCCGTCCGCACGACGCGCCATTTGCGCCACGGCGCGTCGGCGACGCACCACGCGGCCCCGTGGCGCGCGAGGACCTCCCACACCGCATCGACGTCCCAGCTCTCGTGGCGCACCTCGACGGCGACGCGGACACCGTCGGGGAAGCAGGCGAGGACATCGTCGAGCCGGCCGATTTCGACGCGCATGGTCGGCGGGAGCTGCAGAAGGACGGGGCCGAGCTTCGGTCCGAGGTGCTTCGCGCGGTCCATGAACCGCTCGACAGGTTCCCGGGGTTCGCGGAGCCGCTTGTTGTGGGTGAGGTAGCTGCTCGCCTTCACCGCAAGCTCGAATCCGTCCGGCGTCCCGTCGCGCCACCGCGCGAAGACCTCGGCGGAGGGCAGCCGGTAGAAGGCGTTGTTCACCTCGACCGTGTCGAACGAGCGCGTGTAGAACTCGAGCCACCGCGAGGTCGGGAGCCCCTCGGGATAGAAGGTGGCGCGCCAGTGGCGGTACTGCCAGCCCGAGGTCCCGATCTTCACGGTCACGGTCACGACCAGGTCCTTACCCGCTCGCACGGTACGGGTCGCGGCGCCCCGCGGCGGCCCGACCTGCCCCATCGTGCGCGACTCCGTCGGGCGCTGAGGGAGAATATGGGATGAACCTGCGCGGACGCAGCTATCTGAAGGACTCGGACCTGAGCGCCACGGAGTACGAGGGGCTCTTGGACCTCGCGGTGACGCTCCGTGACGAGAAGCGGCGTGGGGTCGACGCCCGGCGGCTCGAGGGCAAGGCCGTCGCGCTCCTCTTCGAGAAGACGTCGACGAGGACCCGCTCCGCTTTCGAGGTCGGCGCCAACGACCAGGGCGCGCACGCCGTCTACATGGGCCCCGGCGAGACGCAGTTCGGGGTGAAGGAGTCGACCCGGGACACCGCGCGCGTGCTCGGCCGCATGTTCGACGGCATCGAGTTCCGGGGCTTCCGCCAGTCCGACGCAGAGGAGCTCGCCGCGCACTCGGGCGTGCCCGTCTGGAACGGCCTCACCGACCAGTGGCACCCGACCCAGAGCCTGGCCGACCTCCTCACCATGCGCGACCATGCGCGCCGCCCGCTCTCGGAAGTCTCGGTCTGCTTTCTCGGCGACGGCGCCAACAACACGTGCGCGTCGCTGCTCGTTGCGGGCGCGCTGATGGGGATGGACGTCCGCGTCGCCGCCCCGGCGGGGCGGCGGCCGTCGCCGGCGGTCTGGACCGAGGCGGCGGCGCTCGCCGCGGACTCGGGCGGCACGATCTGCCTGACCGACGACCCGCGCGAGGGGGCGGAGGGAGCCGACTTCCTCTACACCGACGTGTGGCTCTCGCTCGGCGAGCCCGATGACCTGTGGGACGAGCGGATCGACCTGCTCCTGCCGTACCAGGTGAACGCCGAGCTGCTGGAGGCGACCGGAAAGCCCGACGTGCGGTTCCTCCACTGCCTCCCCGCCTTCCACGACACCCACACCGAGATCGGCAGGCGGGTGTTCGAAAAGCGCGGCCTCCAGGCGATGGAGGTGACCGACGAGGTCTTCGAGTCGCCGGCGTCCGTCGTGTTCGACCAGGCCGAGAACCGGCTGCACACCATCAGCGCGCTGATGGTGGCGACGCTCTCGGACGACACCGTCTGACCTGCGCGTCGTCGCGGCACCCGGCGGTGCTCGCAACCGGATCTTCCGATTCGACGAGTACCTAGCCCTCTTCGACCAATCGGCTACCGGTCGTGTCCACGATGAGACGCGATCCGCGTGAGTGCTCCGGTTGTCAAGGCGCATGGCAGACGCGCGAGGCCGCCGAAATGAATCAAGCGCGGCGCTCGAGGGCCACCAGCGCGGCGTTCACGATCGCGGGAGCGTCCAGGCGGAAGTGGTGGAAGAGGTCGCCGATGGAGCCGACCTGGCCGAAGGCGTCGACGCCGAGCGGGACGAGCGGCGCCTCGGTCCCCGACCCGAGCCAGCTCAGGGTCTGGGGGGCGCCGTCGTGGACCGTGACGATGGGGGCGCGGCGCGGTCCCGGGGGGAAGAGCCGGTCGAGGTGGGTGCGGCGCCGTTGCGGGCTTGCGGCGGACTCGACCGCACCGAGGAGCGACGACCGCCAGTCGCGGTAGAGGAGGTCGACCGAGGTGACCTCGACGACGTTCGCCGCGACCCCCTCCTCCGCCAGCGACGCGGCGGCTTCCAGCACCTCGGGGAGGACGGTCCCCGAGCCGACGAGGTGGACGACCGGGCCGCCCGGGACGACCGCCTGGCCGTCGACGAGCCGGTAGCCGCCGGCGAGGACGTCGGCGCGGAGCTCGTCGTCACCGACCTCGGCGCGCAACGACTCGAACGGCGCCTGGTCCACAGGACGGGTCGACAGCCGCAGGTAGGTGGAGCCGCCGTCGGGGGCGAGCACCGCGCGGACCGCCTCGCACAGCGCCCAGTCGACCGCCGTCGCGAAGGCGAGCTCGCGGAACGTGACGCCGGGGAGCTCGGTGCCGACCGATGGCGTGATGATCGACTGGTGCGCGCCGCCCTCGTAGCCGAGCGTGACACCCGCGGGCGTGCCCACCACGACGAAGCGGCTGCCCGCGTAGAGGCTGTAGACGAACGCGTCGAGCCCCCGCAGCACGAAGGGGTCGTAGACGGTGCCGATGGGGACGAGCGGCTCGCCGAATGTCTCCGCCGCGATGCCGAGCTGGCCGAGGAGGAGGAAGAGGTTCATCTCGGAGAGGTCGAGCTCGAAGTGCTGACCGCTGGGGCCTTCGGACCAGCGCAGCAGCTGGTTGTCGCCGCTGGGCTCCGCGTGCGCCTCGGGCGCGAAGACGCCCACCCGGTTGACCCAGCCGCCGAGGTTCGTCGAGATCGTCACGTCGGGCGAGGCCGTCACCACGCGGGCGGCCACCGCCGAGGAGCGGGCGAGCTCGGCGAGCGACCGGCCGAATGCCTCCTGGCTGGAGGTGGCCTTGCCGAGGCGAGCGTCGGTACTGACCGGCACGTCGGTGGAGAGGTCGGGTCGCGGCGGCGTGGCCCGCACCAGCCGCACACGGACCGACTCGAGGAGCCTCCCCTCCGGCGACGCAGGGTCGAACCGGTCCCACTCGCTCTGGCGGTCGAGCCCCGTCGCGCTGCGCAGCTCGTCGACCTGCCCCTCGGTGAGCAGCGCCGCGTGGTTCAGCCGGTCGCCCGCGATGGGGAGTCCCCAGCCCTTCACCGTGTAGGCGAACACGACCGCGGGCCGGTCGCCGTCGACCGAGTGGAAGGCCCGCAGCAGCTGGACCATGTCGTGGCCGCCGAGATCGGTGAGGATCGGGCGGAGGTCTGTGTCGGGGACGTCCTCGATGGCCCGCTTCACTGAGGCGTCGGCGCCGAGCAGGAAGCGGTCGCGAAGCTCGGCGACCGGGACGGAGAAGAGCGACTGGTAGTCCTCGTTCGCCATCTCGTTGATGTGCCTGCGCAGGCCGTCGCCCCCGGGCGCGGTGAAGCGCTCCTCGAGCCGACGGCCGTACTTGGCCTCGATCACCTGCCAGCCGCTCGCCTCGAAGAGCTTCTCGAGGCGCGCCGCCTTCACGCCCGGCACGACCCGGTCGAGGCTCTGGCGGTTCAGATCCACCACCCACAGCACGTTCGGGAGGCCCTGGACGACGGGGTCGGTGATCGCCTCCCACACGTTCCCTTCGTCGAGCTCGGCGTCGCCCACGAGCGAGATGAACCGACCGGCGGGCGCGTCGGCGCCGCCCCCGAAGTGGTGCCGGACGTAGCGCTCGGTGACCGCGCCGAAGATCGGGGCGACCGCCCCGAGCCCGACCGACCCGGTCGAGTAGTCGACCGGGTCGGGGTCTTTCGTGCGGCTCGGATAGGACTGGAGGCCGCCGTAGGCGCGCAGCTCGGTGAGGTAGCGGCGGTCGAGGTTGCCGAGCAGGTACTGCAGCGCGTGGAGGACCGGCGAGGCGTGCGGCTTGACCGACACCCGGTCGTCGCGCTCCAAGAAGGCGCACCACAGCGCCGTCATCATCGAGACCATCGACGCCGACGACGCCTGGTGGCCGCCGACCTTCAGCCCGTCTGGCTTCGGCCGCTCGTGGTTGGCGTAGTCGACCATCCGGACTGCGAGCCAGAGCACCCTCGCCGCGATCCTGTCGAGCACTTCCACGTCCACGTCCCTGCCCAGCGACGCCGGCGCGGCCGTGAGCGCGGCGGATGTGGGGTGGGGCTCGATCGACACTCAGCCCGATGCTACCGACGGCGCCGCTCTGTCCACTTCCAGCGTCCCGGCTGCCGCCGGTCGGGGCCGCGGGTGCCAACGGCCGTACTGTCGGGAGGATGACCGACGGCGGCCTCGCAAGCCCCAACACCGCGCCGGCGGCGGTTCCGGGGATCTGGTCCCGTGAGCGGCGGCCGCTCACGGTCGGCATCGCCCTCGCCGTCACCGTCGTCGCCTTCGAGGCGCTCTCGGTCGCGACGATCCTCCCCATCGTCTCCCGGCACCTCGGCGACTTCCGCCTCTACGGCTGGGTGTTCAGCGCCTTCTTGCTCTCGAGCCTGTTCGGCATCGTGGCGGCGGGCTCGCTCGCCGACCGGGGCCGGCTCGTCGGGACGATGCTCGGCGGGCTCGCCCTGTTCGCGCTTGGGCTCGTCATCGGCGGCCTCGCCCCGGACATGCCGACGCTGGTCGCCGGCCGCGCCGTCCAGGGGCTCGGGGCCGGGGTCGTGCCCGCCGTCTCCTACGTCGCGATCTCTCGCGGCTATCCCGACGAGCTCCGGCCGCGGATGTTCGCCGTGCTCTCGACCGCGTGGGTCGTGCCCGGCATGGTCGGGCCCGTCGCCGCGGCGTTCGTCGCCACCACCGTCGGTTGGCGGTGGGTCTTCCTCGGGCTCCTGCCGCTCGTGTTCGTGGCCGGCGTGATCGCCGCGCTCAGCTTGCGCGCGCTCGACGCTCCGACGCGGGAGCGTCCCGCACATCTGCCATACCTTCCCGTCCTCGGGGTGATCGGCGGCGGGGCGCTCGCGCTGGGCTCGTTGAGCGTGGTGGACCGCACCCCCGCCATGGGAGCAGGGCTCGCAGCCGGCGCGGCGCTCCTCGTCGTGTCGCTGCGAAAGCTCACGCCGCGCGGCACCCTCACCGCCGCGCCGGGTCTGCCCGCGACCGTGCTCACGCGGGGGCTCGTGACGTGCTGCTTCTACGCGGGAGAGGCGTACGTCCCCTACGCCCTCACGATCGTCCGCCACGCCCCGACGTCGCTCTCGGCCTACGCCCTCATGGCCTCGACGCTCGCATGGACCGCGGGGTCGTGGACCCAGGCGCGCTTCGTCCGGCGCGTCGGGCCGCGGCGCCTCGTCCGCTCCGGCCTCGCCGTCACGCTCGCCGGGCTCGGGACGATGGGCGTCGTCCTGCTGCCTGCGGTGCCCACCTGGCTCGCGGTGCTCGGCTGGGGGGTGGCGGGTGTGGGGATGGGGCTCGGCTACGCGCCGATGTCACTCGCCACGCTCGACGCCGCACCCGACGGGGAGGAGGGATCGGCGACCGCCTCGTTGCAGGTCTTCGACGTGCTCGGCCAGGCCATCGGCACCGGCGCCGCCGGCGCGCTGGTCGCAGCGGTGATCGTCTCCTCCGGCCACCGGGTCGGTGTCGCGACCGCGTTCGCCTTCGGCGCCGCAGTGGGACTGTGCGGCCTCGCGGCGAGCCGACGGCTCCCGCGCTGGTTGCGCGGCAGTGCCGACGGCGTAGGCAGCACCGGCGCGGCCGGAGATCGCACACAGGTCCGCACGTACACTGGCAGCGCGGGTTCGCCGACCGACGAGCTCGCAGGAGGTGCCCGGTGACCCAGCACGACGCCGCCAACGACGCCGCAACCGCGGCGAGAACCAGCGGGGCGTCCCGCACCGCGGTCCCCCAGCGCAGGATCCTCGCAACGGAGATCCCCGGCCCCAAATCGAAGGAGCTTGCGGCCCGCCGTCGACAAGCGGTGGCGCCGGGGGTGAGCTCGATGATGGGCGTCTACGTCGACGACGCCTCGGGCGCGGTCGTGCGCGACGTCGACGGCAACTGCCTCATCGACCTCGGCTCGGGCATCGCGGTCACGACCATCGGCCACGCCGTCCCCGCCGTCGTCGAGGCGGTGCGCGAGCAGGTCGGGCGCTTCACCCACACCTGCTTCATGGTCGCCCCCTACGAGGGATACGTGGAGGTCTGCGAGGAGCTGGCCTCGCTCGTGCCCGGCGACCACGAGAAGCGCTCGGCGCTCTTCAACTCTGGGGCCGAGGCCGTCGAGAACGCGGTCAAGATCGCCCGCCACGCAACGCGCCGACAGGCCGTCGCGGTCTTCGACCACGCCTACCACGGCAGGACGAACCTGACCATGGCGCTGACCGCCAAGAACTTCCCCTACAAGGACCACTTCGGGCCGTTCGCCCCCGAGGTCTACCGCGCGCCGATGTCCTACCCGCTGCGCGACCCCGAGGGGATGACCGGCGAGCAGGCCGCCGCACGCGCCATCGAGCAGCTGACCGTGCAGGTCGGCGCGGACAATCTCGCGTGCGTCCTCATCGAGCCAATCCAGGGAGAGGGCGGCTTCGTGGTCCCGGCCCCCGGCTTCCTCCGCACGCTCGCCTCGTGGTGCGCTGACCACGGCATCGTGTTCGTCGCCGACGAGGTCCAGACCGGCTTCGCCCGCACGGGTGCGTGGTTCGCCGTCGAGCACGAGGGCGTCGTCCCGGACCTCGTGACGACCGCCAAGGGGATGGCAGGCGGCATGCCGCTCGCCGCGGTCACTGGGCGCGCCGAGCTCATGGACTCCGTCCACTTGGGCGGCCTCGGCGGCACCTACGGCGGCAACCCCGTCGCGTGCGCGGGCGCCCTTGCGGCGATCCGCACGATGCGCGAACTCGAGCTGCCCGCCCTCGCCCGCCGCATCGAGGCGCAGGTCCGCCCCCGGCTCGAGACGTTGGCCAAGGAGCACGCCCGCGTCGTCGACGTCCGTGGACGCGGCGCCATGCTCGCCATCGAATTCGCGGACCCCGACAGCCTCCGTCCCGACGGCGCGGCGGCACAGGCCGTCGCGCGGGCCTGCCATGCAGAGGGCGTCATCGTGCTCACCTGCGGGACGTGGGGCAACGTCATCCGGCTGCTCCCGCCGCTCGTGATCGGAGACGACCTCCTCGACGAGGGCCTCGGCGTGCTCGAGGCCGCGGTCGCCGAGCACGCTTCTTGACGCTGATCTCCTGAGGCAGCCCGCTCAGGTCATCCGCCCCGCGCTGACCACGCGGGCGAGGAAGCGCTTCGTCCGCTCGTCCCTCGGCGCGTCGAACAGCTGGGCGGCCGGTCCCTCCTCCACGATGACCCCCTCTTCGAGGAAGACGACGCGCGTCGCGATCTCACGGGCGAACCCCATCTCGTGGGTCGCGAGCAGCATCGTCATCCCGCCCGCGGCGAGCTCGCGGATGACGTCGAGCACCTCGCCGACGAGCTCGGGGTCGAGCGCGCTCGTCACCTCGTCGAGGAGCATGAGCTTCGGGTGCATGGCGAGCGACCTGATGATGGCGACCCGCTGCTGCTGGCCTCCCGAGAGCCGGTCGGGGTAGTCCCGCGCCTTGTCCGCGAGCCCGAAACGGCCGAGGAGCGCCATCGCCTCCGCCTCGGCCTCCGCCGGCGCCATGCCGAGCGCCTTCACCGGGGCGAGCGTCACGTTCTTCAGGACCCGCAGGTGCGGGAAGAGGTTGAACGACTGGAAGACCATCCCCATCTGCCGGCGGACCAGCGTCTCGTCGACCCCCGGGCGGGTGACGTCGTGGCCGAAGAAGACGATCCGCCCCGCGTCGACCGTCTCGAGGAGGTCGATGCAGCGGAGCAGGGTCGACTTCCCCGACCCCGAGGCCCCGATCATGCAGATCACCTGGTGGGCGTCGACGGCGAGGTCGATCCCCTTCAGTACGTGGTTCTCGCCGAAGGACTTGTGCACGCCCTCGATGCGCAGCGCCGTCCCCTCGGCCGCTGCGCCCGATCCGTGCTCGGTGCCCGGTGCCTGCCTGTCTCCCGTCGTCACGGCGGCGTCACCGCGCGCTCACATCGCCCCGGCCAGCCGGCGGGCCCTGTCCCTGGCGATCAAGTGGTCGGTGAAACGGGCGAGCGGGATGGTGAGGAGCAGGAAGAGGATCGCGGCGACGGTGAAGCCGGAGTAATTGAACACCGTGCTCGAGAAGATCTGTGCCGCCCGGTTCGCCTCGATGACCACGCCGAGGATCGCGACGAGGGCGGTGTCCTTCTGGAGGCTGATGAAGTCGTTCAGAAGCGGCGGGATGATCGTGCGCACGGCTTGGGGCAGGACCACGTGGCGGAGCGCGGTGCGCGGCCGCAGGCCGAGCGAGCGCGCGGAGGCGATCTGGCTGAGCGGCACGGAGTTGAGCCCGGCGCGGTAGACCTCGGAGACGTATGCGCTGTAGGCGATCACGAGCGCGGCGACCCCGTAGACGATCGCCGACTGGGACGAGAGCACCGGCAGGTAGAGCGCGGGCAGCCCGAAGCCGATCGCGAAGATGACGAGGATCAGCGGCACGCCGCGGAAGAAGTCGACGTAGACGATGGCGAGCATCCGCAGCGGGAAGAGCACCGGAGAGCGCGACTGGCGGATGAGCGCGATCACCAGTGCCAGCACGAGGATGCACGCCTCGGCCACGAGGAACATCTCGATGTTGAGGAGGATGCCCTTCCCGACCGAGTAATACCCTGTGTGCGGGTCGCCGATGAGCGCCCGCCACATGTCGTGGCCGTTGAAGAAGACGGCGCGGACCTGACGGCTCCCTGGCGCGAGCAGGAAGGCGACGACGATCCCGCCGAGCACGACGAGCGTGCTGACCGTCGAGGTGACGACGGCGCCGCGCTCGGTCCGGAAGAGGCGGCTCCTGCGGCCGAACGGGTCGACGCCGAGCGCCTCGAGCACGCCCGCCGAATCGGACCCCACACGGTCCCCGACGATCCCCGGCGGCCCACCCGGCGCCGGCGGCGGGGTGCCCGCCCCCGTCACGCCGGCACCGGCGCGCCGTGGCGACGGCACGGCGGGATCAGGGCTTGATGAGCGGGATCGACGTGTACACGCCCAGGTACTTCTTGGCGAGCTTGTGGAAGACGCCGGCGTGCTTCAGCTTCCGGATCGCCTTGTCCACGCACCTCGCCAGCTTGTCACCCTTCTGGAAGAGCAGCCCGTAGTGCTGGTTCGACACCGGGAACTGCCCGACCACCGTCGAGTGCTTGATCTGTGTTGTCACGATGTACTGGGCGGTGGGCGTGTCTGTGACGAACGCTGCGATCCGGTGGTCGACAAGCGCCGACTTCACGTCGTTCAGCGTTGTGAACGTCGCGGGCGCGTGCTCCGGCTGGATCCGCGAGTTGATGTACTTCAGCGCCGTCGTCCCGATCTCCGCGCCGTAGATGTAGTTCTTCAGCGCGGCGGGTGTGTGGTGCTTGGTGATCGGGGACCCTTTGAGGGCGACGAGCGCCTCTTCGTCTGTGTAGTAGCCGGTGGAGAAGGTGACCGCCTTCGCCCGTGTCTTGGTCACCGAGATCTCGTTGATGTCGAAGTCGAAGTGCTTCGGTCCCGGTGCGTACGACGCGTTGAATGTCTCGACCACCCACTTCACCTGCGACGCCTTGAAGCCGAGTTTCTTCGCGACCGCGTAGGCGACGCCGCTCTCGTAGCCCTTCCCGTCTGCCGGCCGGTTGTGCTCGAACCACGGCGGGTAGGCGGGCGAGTCCGTCGCGATGGTGAGGTGGCCACGAGAGTACAGGTACGGCTGGATCGCCGAGTAGGAGCAGGAGGTGAGCGGCGCGGTGTTGCCCGGCCCCTGGCCGTCGGGCGAGGCGCCGCTCGCCGAGGCCAAGCCACCCGCGCCGAGTCCGGCGGACGAGAGCAACAGGGCGCCGGTCAGCACGAATCGTCGGAACGTCACGGCCCAACGCTACCGGAGCGTCCCGGCGCCGGCTGGGCATCGAAGAAACCCGCACCGGGCCTAGCAATTCTCGTGGCGCCGGGGTATCATGCAGCTTCACCGTTTGAGCGCCCGAAGGGGGTGACCCGTTGTCCGATCGCACGTTCCAGGATCCATCCATTACGACCACGGGGTACCCGTGCGCTCGTCCGCCGGTCTCGGCTGGCACGACGACGGCCAACCGCTGATCCTCGGCCGTTCGCCGTCCCCCCGTCGCGCCCGCCTCGTGCGCGCCCGCGACACCTGCTGCAGTTCCGCCTCTCACTTCTTCTCGAAGGACCAACCATGCATCCGCACCTACTCGGCGCGCTCGCGCGCCAGCGCGACCGGGAGCTCTTGCGCCCGGCCGAATTCCGACATCCCCCACGCACCCTTCGTCCACGTCCCGCGCGGCGCGGTGCCCTTCTCCGCGCGCGCCGCGCCGTCGGGGAGGTGCTGCTCGACATGGGCGTCCACCTGATGGCCGCCACATGAACGACGGAAGCGCCAACTCGACGCAGGCGACGCTCGGCACGGTGGCCGAGCTGTGGCGCTACCCGGTGAAGTCGCTCGGCGGGGAGCGGCTCTCCCGGGTCGCCTGCGACGCGCGCGGGCTCGCCGGCGACCGGTGGTGGGCGGTGCGCGGCGCCGACACAAAGCTCGGCAGCGGGAAGACGACCCGCCGGTTCCGCCGGATGCCCGGGCTGCTCTCGATCTCGGCGCGCCTCGACGAGACCGGTGTCACCTGGGTCGAGGACGCCGAGGGCCGTCGCGCGCCCGCAGGCGATCCCGGTGCCGCCGAGATCGTGAGCGCGGTCGTCGGCGAGCCCGTCTCCCTCACCGAGGAGGCCGCCACGCCGCACTTCGACGCGTCCGCCCTCCACCTCCTCACCGCCTCTTCGCTCGCCTGGATGGACTCGATTCGACCCGACGACCGGGTCGAAGCCCGTCGCTTCCGGCCGAACGTGGTGGTCGAGGTGGCTGACGTGGCGGCCCACGACGTGAGGCCAGAGGAGCGGTGGCTGGGCCGGACGCTCCGGATCGGGGAGGTGACCGTGCGTGTGGAAAGGACGACGCAGCGTTGCGTGATGGTCACCATGGCCCAGCCGGCGCTCGCCTTCTCGCCCGGGATCCTCCGTGAGCTCGCACGCAGGACCGGCTGCATGTTCGGCGTCTATTGCGACGTCCTCGAAGTGGGCACCATCAAGGCCGGCGACGAGGTGCGCGTCATCGGCTGAGCCGGCGCCCAGGGTTCGAGAAGGCAGTTCTGAAAGGATCGGGCACGTGGAGGAGTCCGCCCGGGTGGACCAGTGGCTGTGGGCGGTCCGGGTCTACAAGACCCGCGTCGACGCGACCGAGGCGTGCCGGGGCGGCCACGTCCGGGTGAACGGCTCTCCCGCCAAGGCCGCGGCGAGGGTCCGGCCGGGCGATCGCGTCGCGGCGCACGTGCACGGGCGAGAGCGCGCCTTCGAGGTGCTCGAGCCGATCACCAAGCGGGTCGGCGCCGCCCGGGCGGCCGACTGCCTGGTCGACCACACCCCGCCCGCCCCGCCGCCGGGGCCGGTCCACTTCGACCGCGACCGCGGCACGGGAAGGCCCACCAAGCGCGACCGCCGGCAGCTCGACAGGCTCCGTGGCTGAGCAGGGCGCCCGGGCGGCGTGGGTACGCCAGCTGGCGCGCCTCGGCACGACAAGGCCGCCGTGGCGCGACACCGTCCGCATCCCGCTCAGCATCGCCGCCCCCCTGGCCGTCGGCCTCGCCGTCGAGGGGTGGGGCCACAACCCGACAGGGCTGGCCGCCGGCGTCCTCGCGAGCATCGGTGGCCTCGTGGGGTCGATCGCCCCCCAGCGCGGGCCGGTGCGCGAGAAGCTCGTCCGCACCGCTGCGGGGATCGCCCTCGGCGCCGCCGGGCTCGCTGTCGGCCGCTTCGCCGCCGGCACAGGGTGGCCCGTCGTCTTCCTCATCGCCGCGCTCGCGGCGCTGGCGGCGTTCGTGAGCGCGATCAACGCGAACTTCTCGTTTGGGGCGCTCCAGTTCCTCATCTACATCGCGGTTGGCTCCGGGCTCGTCACCGGGACGTCCATCGCCCACGTGGCCGTGTACTTCGTCGCCGGCGGGGCGTGGGCGCTGCTGCTCACCCTGCTCGCCGCGCTGAGCGACCCGGTCGACCCGGACCGTGCCGTCGTGAGCGACGTCCTCCGCGCGGTCGCCGACCTCCTCCGCCAGTGCGGGCACGGCGCCGACCCTGCACGCCGCCAGGCGGTGACCACCGCGCTGAACACCGCTTACGACCAGATCACCGGGAGCCGCGGCCATGTCCAGGGAAAGAGCCCCCGCCTCTCCCGGCTCGCCGGCGTCCTGAACAGCGCGCAGCCGCTCGTCGACGGCGCGGTCGCCCTCTACCGCTCGGGAAGGCCCGCCGAACCTGAGGTCCTGGCCGCCGTCGACGCGCTCGCAGACGGCGTGCTGGCGGGCCGGCGGCCTGCCGGGGGTCCGCCGCATGCGCCCGATGACGACGCACCGCCGGCGCGCGCCGCGCCCGGTGCCCACGCGCAGCAGCAGGTGCGAGACGGGACCCGCCTTTTGTGGGACGTGGTCGCAGGCAACGTCGCGCACAGACCGGCCACGCCCGTTCGCCGGGACTGGAAGCAGTCGGCGAGCGACCTGTGGAGCCGGTCGGGCGGCAGCGCCGACAGCCGCGAGTTCGCCGTCCGACTCGCGCTGTGCATGGCCATCGCCGAGGTCGTCCGCGAGCACCTGCCGTACGAGCGGCCGTACTGGGTGCTCCTCACCGTGGCGATCGTCCTCAAGCCGGACTTCGGCTCGGTGTTCGCCCGGGGCGTGCAGCGGACCGTCGGCACGATCCTCGGAGTCCTGGTCGGTGCCGCGGTGCTCGCGCTCGTGCCGCACGACGGCTGGATGCTGCTCCCTCTCGCCGCCGCCGCCGCGCTCATGCCGCTGACGCTCCGCGTCAACTACGGCCTGTTCGTCGTCTCCCTCACGCCGGTGGTCGTCATGCTGCTCGACCTCGCAGCCCCCGGGGACGCGGGCGTGGTGACCGCGCGCCTCGTCGACACCGCCGTCGGCAGCGGGATCGTCCTCATCTTCGGGTACCTGCTGTGGCCGCGGACGTGGCGGAGCACCTTCGACGCCGCGCTCCACGCGGTCATCGTCGCCCTCGACGCATTCGTCGGGGCCACGCTCGTCGGGCGCGGCGCCGATCGCCGCCACGTGCGGCGGACCACCTTCCGGGCCCTCACCCAGCTGCAGACCGCGCTCCAGCGACAGCTCGCCGAGCCGCCGCCGTTCAGCACCCGCGCCGCAGCCTGGTGGCCGCTCGTGGTCCAGCTGGAGCGGACCGCGGACTCCGTCGTCGAAGCAGGCGTCGCGGTGGACTCGGGCGCGACCCTTCCCGACGCCGGCCGCGTCCAGGCGCTCCGCACGGCCATCTGCGAGCTCGACGACCCGGCCGCGACCTCGTGCGCAGGGGTGCCGCCCGAGGTCACGACAGCGCTGCTCGCACCGATCGCCAGAGAGGTCGATGCCGCCTGCCGGCTCCGGCGGGCGGTCGCGGCGCAGGGGTTCGGCCCGATGTCGCGGTCGGGTCCTGCGGCTCAGGTTCGGACGCCCTGCGGGGAGCCGACTTCGAGCGGATCCGGCACCCAATAGGTGGAAGGTTCGAGGCCGCGCTCGGCGCGGGCGCGGGTGAGCAGCTCAGTGACGAAGGCGGCCTTGGCGGCGACGTAGACGTCCATGTCCCCCTGCGCGAGCGCGACATTGGCCCGCTTGAGCTCGGCGTACCGGCGGCGCGCGTCGGGGTCGTCGCGAAGCAGGTCGCGCAGCAGCACGTGGTCCAGATGCGCCTTGCTTCCCTCGACGAGAAGGTAGAGGTGGTGCGCCGGGAGCCCTGACCCATCGGGGCCTTTGAACGCCTCTCTTCCTTCCACGCCGAGGTCACCAACCCACCGGTAGCCGAGCGGCTTCAGGGCATCGATGACGGGGCGGACCTTCGAGTCGTCGGCCACGACGATGTCCAGGTCGATGATCGGCTTCGCAGCGAGGTCCGGTACCGACGTGGAGCCGACGTGATCGATGCGCTCCGCCTGGTGCGCAACTGCGGGCCACACGTGCTCGTGGATGCGATCGAACCACTCCGGCCACTGCGGGTCGTAGTCCACCACGGAGATGTCCTTCGTGACGGCGACGGCGTCCATCTCGAAGGTCCCCTCCACGCAGACAGCGGTGAGCCCTCCGTCGCTGTCGGCGGCGTGCTCCTCGCCTGCCTCCCAGACGGCAGCCTGCCCGGTCCGAATAGTTCGCCGGTCCCCATCCGCGCCACTGACCCAGCCGAAGCCGGACACCACGGCGAAGAGCTGCCGGCAGGTCGTGGGATGCCGACCGACCAGTCCGCCTGGGGGGAGGTGCATGATCTGCACCCGGCCGCGCACGTCGTCCGTGGTGAGCCTGCCGATGCGGAAGACCGAGTCGACGTGCCCGATCGGGACCGACACCTCAGGGTCGAAGCGGAAGATCTTCACTCCACCAAGGTAGGCGAGGTGACAGCCCGCCAACGGTTCGTCTGCGCCGGTGGCCTACGGTCGGCCGGTCGCGGTCCATGTCGCAAACCGCCTCCGGCGGAAGGCCCGTATCTTTGCGATGTATGGAAACCCCGGATAGCCACGACGCCGATCCCTTCCAGCGCCTTGACCAAGCGCTCACGACGTACATCCGCCCGGATACCTATCCGCTCGCCATCCGGATGCTGTCTCCCGGGGACCCCGTGCCCGACGGCGTCCGGATCCCCTCCAGGGACGTCGGCGAGCACTGGATCGTCTGCCAGTCGATCGGGATCGCACGCCGGTACGGCTGGTCGGTCGCCGTCGGCAAGGAGGACGTCATCTGCCCGCTGGCATCCGTCGCGTTCGGGTTCCGGCCATCGAACGCCCGCTACGACGCCGGCGAGGCCGCTCTCGGGATGTACTGCAGCGACTCGGACGCGGCGGCGTCGCTCGAGGCCGCGACGTGGCGCTTCGAGGCCGGAAGGTTCGACCGCCTCTGCGTTGCCCCGCTCGCCAAGCTCACGTTCGAGCCCCATGTCGTCGCCGTCTACGGGAACAGCGCGCAGGTGATGCGCCTCGTGAACGCCGCGCTGCACAGCCGTGGCGGCCGGATCGAGAGCTCGTCCGGTGGCCGCCTCGACTGTGCGGAGCTCGTCATCCAAACTATGAAGACGGGCGAGCCGAAGGTCGTTCTTCCTTGCAACGGCGACCGTGTCTTCGGGATGGCCCAGGACACGGAGATGGCATTCGCCTTCCCCGCGGAACGCGCCACCGAAATCGCCGACGGGCTCGAGGCGACGCACAAGGGGGGCGTCCGCTTCCCGATTCCCGTCGCAATGCGTACGACGGTGACGATGCCTGCGAGATACCAAGAGCTCCTCGCATCGCTCGACGAAGCCAGCGACGCCGGCGCAGCCAACCGGACGCTTTGAACGAGTGAACCCCCACCCGGCCCGACCGCTCGGCAGGCGGCCCGGACTCGAGCAGTTCAGCTAAAGCAGCGCCTTCCACGCCTCGACCGCTGCCTCGAGCGTCGCGAGGTCCCGGTCCCGGCCGCCGGAGTTCGTGGTCGACCCGATGAGGCCCCGGGCTTCCTCGACCGCCGCCCATCGCACTGCGCTGGTCTCGCGCCGGGGAGTCCTTCGCCTGTGTCGATCTTTCGCTCATGAGGCCTCCTTCTCGATCTCGAGGCACGCTTCCCACACGCGCAGGTAGGTGTGCGCCCGTTCGTGGCTGCGTCGCCTGGCGACGGTGTCCTTGAAGTTCCGGTAATCGAGTGCGTCCACGACCTTCGCGAGGCCGGCCGCGAGCGCCTCTCTGGTCGTGAAGGCCCGCCACGGGTAGTCGTGGCCCTTCAGCGCGACGGCTTCGCCGAGGCTCGGGATGTACGCCGCCCTCAGGCGGTCGAGATCCGCCTTCGAGCGGGCGCGAATCTGGAGCTCGTGACCGAGCTCATCTGCGGTCACGACGCTGAAGAAGCCCTCGGGGACGAACAGCCACATGTCCTCTCTCCTTCCGCTATCGGTGTCCGATGGTCGTCGATTCGTCTGCAGAGGCCTCTGCGAGCTCGACGAGCCGGCACAGACCGTTGGCCAGGCGGAGCTGGTCCACCGTGTTGCACCGGACCGAGAGGAGGAGCGGGCTCCCGACGACGATCGCCAACGCCTGGGCCCGCGAGACTGCGACGTTCAGCCGGTTGCGGCTGTAGAGAAACTCCATCCCTCGCGGGATCTCTGCGAGGCTCGACGTGGTGAGCGAGACGATGACGACGGGGGCCTCCAGGCCCTGGAACTTGTCGACCGTCCCCACTCGGGCTCCGTGGGGCAGCTTCTCCTTCAAGAGCGACACCTGCGCGTTGTAGGGGGCGACGACGAGCACGTCTTCGACACGCAGCGTGCGGGTCTCACCGTCGCGGTTCGTGAACGTCCGACCGATCAGCGCTCCGTGAAGCTGGGCGACCACCTCGGCCTCCTCGGGCGACGAGGTTCGGTTGCCGGCGTGATCGACGGGTCGCCAGCGAAGTCCCGATCCGGAGTGGGCGCCGGTTCCGCCGATGCGCTGGCGGGCGCACTCGGGGTCGGCGGACAGCCGCCCTTCGTAGACGATCTCGGAGACGAACCGGCAGATGTCGGG